>NZ_JBFPJI010000050.1:0-17724 GCF_040838205.1 Bacillus sp. S4 | reverse complement strand
GTTGAAAGAAGTATTTGTGATGTAAGTTATCTACAACTTTATTTGCTTGATATGTGCGGTGTTGTTCTAGTCGAAGTCTTTGCTCCATCATTTTTATTGCGTGATCTGATAAACGTAACATTATACATTTCTCCTTTTCTATAAATATAGGTTTTTAATTGGTATCGTTCCCATATTTATAACTAAGGAGGCATACTGTGTAACATAGGCAAAAAAGCACCTTCCTCTCCCATTACGCTTACGAGGTTAGCTGTCGGACTCGGGAAGTGAGAGTGTCCCTACTTAAAAAAGATTCGCCCCAAGTAGCAAAAAGCTACATAAATGGTTCCCCCGCTCCAAAATTTGGATTCAGCAAAAGGTTTTATAAGGTAAAAAATAACATAAATAAATAGTTAAGTCAAACTATTTTGTGTATTCTGTCTTTTTAGTGAGGTCAAAACCATTCCATCAGGAAGTACGATATCTTGAATTTCAATAAAACCATGTTTTTTATATAAAGAAAGGGCAGGCGTATTGTTCTTCCCTGTTTGTACAATATACGCTTTTGAAGAAGAGAACATGTCAAATATAAAAAGTAGTAACTTCGTTGCTATCCCTTTATGGAAATGATTGGGTGAGACCACTAAACGATGGATATCAACTATATCTTCATCAACTTTAAAAGAAATAAATCCAATGAGTGAATTTTCCAGGAAATATCCATGGAATGTCTCATCGCAGTTTTGAATATCAGTTACAGTATCGTATAAACGGGGGATGGCCGTACTATTTATGTATTTTGCTTCAATTTCGTAAGCAGGAATTTGAATGTTTAAAATAGACAAAGCAGTATGATAAGATTTTGCTATTAATTTTTGAATCATAAATAATAACGCTCCTTTTTTCTGTATTTTCATGCGTTTGACAAGATTTTTCATTTCTGGATATAATAATTACAAGGGTTACGTAATAAGTTAGTTGATAAATAGATTTATTCTATAATAGAAATGGAGGACTAAAAATGGGATGGATTATCACATTAATAGTTGGTGCTATTATAGGTGCAATTGCTAGTTCTATAACGGGTAAAAATTTTCCGGCTGGTATGTTTGGAAATATAATTGCTGGTTTACTAGGAGCTTTGTTAGGTAGTAGATTATTTGGATCTTTTGGGCCATCATTTGGTGGGATTCATGTCGTGCCAGCACTATTAGGGGCAATTGTGTTAATTCTTATTGTATCATTTGTAGTAAAAGCTGCAAGGAAATAAAGGCTATTATTAATTATTTTATAAAGCCCTTTTTAGGGCTTTTCCTAATTAGAGAGGTGGTACATTTGGAGAAAGTAAATATAAGAAAAAGAGATAAGTTGAAAAAGTTTTTTAAAGAACAAAATTATTTAGCTGTACTACTTGGATTTGCGTTGCTGTTTGTAAATATATTATTACTTACAAAAATATCATTCGTCTTTACACCGTTCGTCGTATTTTTAAAAACAATCTTTTTCCCAGTATTATTAGCGGGAGTACTATTTTATATATTGCATCCATTCGTTTCTCTTTTAGAAAGAAAAGGTGTGTCGAGAATTGTGTCAATTGCCTCGATATATATACTTGTTCTTGGATTATTTGTTTTTCTTGCGGTGACGGTTATTCCGATTATTAAAGATCAAGTAAATGCTTTAATAGACAACTTGCCATATTTCGGGCATGAAATCGAAAGGGCAGCACGTAAATTTGGAGAAAGTAATGTAATTGGTAGAATGCAGGAAAGTTTAAATATTGATGTTGCTAATATCGTAAAAGATTCTACAATGAATTTTACAAAATCATTATCATCAGTAACAGGAAATGTAACTGGATTTTTAAGTACACTTACTGAAGTTGTTTTAACATTTGTAATGGTTCCATTTATATTGTTCTATCTTTTAAAAGATGGTGAGCAATTACCAAATCATTTTTTAAAGTTTATATCTGAGCAAAGACAACCAGCTGCGAAGAGAATACTAGATGATATGCATTATGCGATTAGTTCGTATATTAGAGGACAGATTATCGTTAGTTTATTTATCGGTATTATGCTATTCATTGGTTATCTTATAATCGGCATTAAATACGCGGTATTACTTGCTATTTTGGCGATGATTGTAAACGTCGTTCCATATGTAGGTCCTGTTATTGCGATAACGCCAGCGTTAATTATTGCTTTTATTGACTCACCAGCAATGATTTTAAAAGTAATTATTGTCATGATGGTTGTACAATTAGCAGAGGGGAAATTTATTTCACCACAAGTAATGGGGAAAAAGTTAGACATTCATCCAATTACTATCATTTTTATTATTTTAACTGCCGGAAATTTATTTGGAATTATGGGGGTTATTTTAGCAATTCCAGGATATGCGATATTAAAAGTGTTAGTTACGCATAGTTATAGATTTGTTAAGTTGAATACGTAAAAAAGAGCTAAAACAGTTTTATCTGTTTTAGCTCTTTTTTATTAATAATTGATTTGCATATTAGGAGTACCGAGCTGTGCCATGACTGATCCATCAATAAACATCATACGTAGGCTTTTAATTCAACAATAGGTAGATTGCTTTCCTTTAGTTTGTAATCAAATATTATATCGTCCATGCGAAAATTCGTATCAACTTCAAGAGAAATGAAAGTACCCCCGAGTTCTACTTGATTTCCGTTTTCAGTCTCAAAAGTGAGCGCACCGTCAAATGTTTCTATATACTCATCGCAGGTGTATAAATATATAGCAATAGGTGTGAAATGTATAATAACCCCTAAAGTATCATAGTCAGTCTGAATACTGTTCTTAAACTTACCAATTTTTTTAGTAAACCAACCCATAACTTCACCCCGTTTTTGTATTGTAAATAAGTTCTATATATTGATTATACATTACGTGGAATAAATTGGTGATGATTATTGCTAAAATTCTTAAGTCCCCACTGATTGTTAAAAACAAGGGGTTAATTATGGTTAAAGGGTCAAAGAATGAAAATCTTTGTTAAAAAATCAGAAAATTCAGGTTTACATTAAGGTCAAATGTGATAAACTGTAAAAAATAACTAAAAAGCAATGAAAGAGAAGAGTACATATTCAAAACTTTTCAGAGAGCTGATATTTGGTGGGAATCAGTAAGGGATGAATATGGAATGGGCTCTGGAGCTTCTAGCTGAAATGAGTAGGCGAAGACGGTTACTTCACGTTATAGAAGCTTGAAGTGAGCTATAATATAGCTAATTAAGGTGGTACCGCGGGAGTCTCTCGTCCTTTTTTAAGGATGAGGGGCTCTTTTTATTTTGAGAAAGGAGGAGTTAGAGTGAGTGAGAAAATTATGTTAACAGGAATTAAACCAACGGGTTACCCGCATTTAGGCAATTATATTGGTGCGATTAAACCTGCATTGCAAATGTCAAAGGATAATGAAGGAAAAGCATTATATTTCATTGCAGACTATCATGCGTTAAATGCTGTGCATGATCCGGCGAAGTTCAGTAGTTATACGAAAGAGGTAGCAGCTACTTGGTTATCACTTGGACTTAGTGAAGACGTTATTTTTTATCGGCAAACAGAAATACCGGAGATTTTAGAATTAACGTGGATATTATCTTGCCTAACTCCGAAAGGTCTTATGAACCGTGCTCATGCATATAAGGCGAAGGTAGAGCAAAATAAAGAAGCGGGATTAGAGATAGATGCTGGAGTTAATATGGGATTATATACGTATCCGATTTTAATGGCGGCGGATATTTTATTATTTCAAGCTACACATGTACCTGTCGGAAAAGACCAAATTCAGCATATTGAAATTGCGCGTGATATTGCGACGTACTTTAATCATACATTTGGCATGACATTTACACTTCCGGAGTATGTGATACAAGAAGAAGGAGCGATTTTACCTGGTCTTGATGGAAGAAAAATGAGTAAAAGTTACGGGAATGTTATCCCATTATTTGCAGAGCCAGAAAAACTACGAAAATTAATATTCAAAATAAAAACAGATTCTTCACTTCCAAATGAACCGAAAGAACTAGAAACGTTATTTACAATCTATAAAGAATTTGCGACAGAAGATGAAATTCAGTCGATGCGTGAAAAGTATGAGACCGGAATCGGATGGGGCGATGTGAAAAAAGAGTTATTTCGCGTTGTTGATCGTGAGCTAGCAGGACCTCGTGAGAAATACGCAACGTATATGAATGAGCCGCATTTACTATATGAGGCGTTAGAAAAAGGTGCGGAAAAGGCACGGGCTATTGCGAAGGTGAATTTAGCGGAAATAAAAAAACGGATTGGATTTGAGAGGGAACGTTAAGCGTTCCCTTGTTTTTGTTGGAAATCTGTAATAATCCTCTCAATAACAGGAGGAAGATTGCTAGGTAACTCATCAAGCGGAAAGAAGCGTAATTCTTTCGATTCCGTTTGATCGCATACAAGTTCACCTTGAAATTCTCGGCAAATATAAACAACGAGTACACCATGTACTTGATCACCGTTTGGATAGATTTGATAGAAATCTGGTCCTGAGTATGTACGGAACAGTTCTACATTTTTTACGGTAAGTCCAGTTTCTTCAAATACTTCGCGTTTCACAGCGTCTTCCAGTGTTTCGTTATATTCTAATGCACCCCCAATAATCCCCCAGCGGTTAAAATCTGTACGGAGCTGCAGTAATATTTCATTATTTTCATTTAATATAATGGCGTGTGACCCTATTAAAATGAGTGGATGATTTCCTACTCGTTGTCTCATGTCTTCAATATAACCCATATTTTTTCTCCTTGTACTTAATAATAGTTAGGCAGTTCCTTTAACATTTTTTCCGTCTTATGTGCGGTAAAAGCTAAGTTGTGATCATTTTTTGTTCTAAAGAATAATGTACGTAAAAATGTTTTAATGTTGGCGCATAAAATGCAATATTCATTGAGAGAAAGGCGTTTTCTAATTTGAGGAAGTCTCTGTACTTTTTTATGAATAATTGAAATTAAATCTTCTTGTGCAAAGTCATGATATACCATCGATACTAACGGAGTGACAACTCTTTCATCTTCATTATTATGATAAATATCTGCCGAAGTGAAGATTTTATTTAATAAACAATGTATCATTTCTTCATAGCATTCAAAGGTAATATAGGAATTTTGGATAATTTCATTAAATGCATCAGAAACGTGTGCAATACAATGAGCCCAGCCTTTATCTTCAATATATCCACGGAAATCAGTCTCTAAATTTGTATATGTTATGAGATTTTGTTTTATTTCTGTAACATCCTCCTCAGTTAGAAAGTAGTGGGAGTTGGAAAATTGGAGGATTAAAGCAATTAATGAAACAGTATAAGAGCGTGTGAAAACCCCATCTGTATATGGGGAATTAATATCAAAATATAAGTATTCATCGCTTAAACAAGTATGTAAAAGTAATTTAAGTTGATCATCGAGTAGAAGCTCATATTGAATAAAGTGAGAAAAACAATTATAAATCAGCTGATAGCGAATGTAACTGTCAGTAGTTCCAATGTGCTGAAGCATGTTCGTTGTTAACTCATTTATATCTATATGTTGCATGTGCGAATAATCATTTTGTTGTATAAGCTCTAACTGTTGTTGCAGCGCTGTAATATCCAATGGAGAACCTCCTCCGCACTTTAAAGATGCGATCTTTTCTAGTATTCTATATATTCAAGGACAATCCTGCTCATGCAAGGAGACAAAACTTAAATTCAAGTATTATATAGATGAGGGAAGAGTATGACGATTATAAAACAATTAGAAAAACATTTTAAAATAAGAAGAAGTGCTTCTTCTATAATGATAAAAGAAAATAATGCAGAGGTTTTTACAGAAGAGCAAATTGAAGAAATGGTGCAATATTTTGTTACTGAGGCGAAAAAAGGTGGATTAGAAAATCTACAATTTGAGGTTTCTTCAAAAAGTCCCAATTATGATGTATATAAGAAATGCTTTGGAAAGTATTCATTTAAACATATTGCTGAAAATATAATAGTATTTAAAGATATATATGAAGTGGAAGATATAGAAAGTGATATTGATTTTAAGCTTATTGAAGAGATCGGAGAAGACGCTTTTTATTCTCTTTGGAATGAGCTGATGGAAGAAGAAATAGCGTATGATCAATTTGTAAATATGATGGAACAAGAAATTGGTGGGCAATGGAAAGAACATTGTTTAACAGCTGTTGCAAATGAAGAGCCGATAGGAATTGTAGTCCCGTATATTGAAAGAGGTACGTTAGAAGAAGGGAAACTTATGTATTTCGCAGTCGCTCCGAGTATGCGAAATAAAGGATATGAATCTGACTTATTTACAAAAACGATGTTTGTATTAAAGGAAATAGGAGCCACTTATTATATTGGTGAGGCAAATGTACAAGATGAGTGGATGAATGATGTTTTTGAAAAGAATGGATGTCAGCAGCTGAGTTGTAGTGAGCGATATGTGAAAAGGGTTTAGAAGGATGAATGACGTAGTCTCGCGAACTCATTTAGCGGGAATCCATGTACAAATTTTGAACGAGTAAAAGAACTTTTTGCATGTTTGTAAGATAAAAAGAAAAATCGAAACGACAAAGTAAGCTTTCCTATAATACAATAGAGAAGGATTATACTATACGAAGAAAGTGTTGGTGGAAGTATGAAGCAACAAATAAATTGGTTACAAGCAACTGTAGAACGAAATGAAGATAACACGTTACATATAGAGTGGGAAAATAACATAGAAGAAGTTGAAATTTATTGGGGTACTTCACCAGATCATATTGAAGAAAATGGTGAATTACTTGTGACGGTAAATGGAGAGTCATTTACTACAATTGCCAATCCGAGTGAAAATGAGCGTCCCTATTTTAGGTTAGTAGGAAGTAATGGACAAGCAGTTACAGTCGCGGAGCGTAGATTACCATTACAAGGTGCGTTTAACTTCCGTGATATGGGCGGATATGAAACGACTGAAGGCCGTAAAGTAAAATGGGGTAAATTGTATCGTTCTGAAGAATTAGCAGGATTAACAGAATGGGATATTGAGTATTTACAGAAGTCAGGCTTAAAATTAATTTGTGATTACCGTACAGATTTTGAAGTAAAGCATAAGCCGAACCCAGGCATTACAGGTGCTCGCCAAGTATGCTTACCAGTTATGCAAGACTTAGCGAAAGATTTAAATATAAATGAGTTTTTCCAAGTTGGTGATTTATCAGTATTAGGAAAACCTGGTGAATATCTTGTGAAAATGAATCAAGATTTTGTAAGTGGTAATGAGGCATTCGTGAGCTTCTTAAAGTTAGTACAAAATCCAGAAAACTTACCATTAGTAAACCACTGTACAGCTGGAAAAGACCGTACTGGATTTGGTTCCGCATTATTATTACTTCTATTAGGTGTATCAGAAGAAACGGTAATGCAAGACTATTTATTAAGTAACGGTTTCCGTGAGAAGTTAAACGAAAAAATGATGGCATTTTTAGGTGCAAAATTACAAAACGATGAAAGTAGAGCGATATTAGGTGCGATGTTTGAAGCTCGTGCTGAGTATTTACAAGCTGCGATTGATGAAATTAAAAAGCAGTATGGATCAGTTGAAGCATACGCTGAAAAAGCTCTTGGATTTACGAAAGAATCGTTAGAGGAAATGAAAGAATTATTGCTAGAAGGTAAATAATGAGAAGGGAGGCTGGTTTGGATTAGCCTCCTTTTCTTATTGTTGTTATAATTAAGCTATGAGAATATAGGAATTGAGGAGAGCATCATGAAATACAAAGTAATACTATTTGACGTAGACGATACATTATTAGATTTCCCTGAAACAGAAAGAAACGCATTACATAACGCGTTTGTACAATTTGGCATGCCTACAGGGTATAATGATTATCTTGCAAGTTATAAAGAGATTAGTAATGGATTATGGAGAGATTTAGAAAATAAAATGATTACGCTAAGTGAATTAGCGATAGATCGATTTAGACAATTATTTGCTCTTCATAATATAGAAGTAGACGCGCAGCAATTTAGTGACGTATACCTTGAAAACTTAGGGAAAGAAGTACATCTTATAGAAGGTGCAGTGAAACTATGTGAGAATCTTCAAGATTGTAAGTTAGGTATTATTACGAATGGATACACTAAGGTGCAACAATCTAGAATTGGAAATTCGCCTTTATGTAACTTCTTTGATCATATCATTATTTCTGAAGAGGTAGGCCATCAAAAACCAGCACGTGAGATTTTTGATTATGCATTTGAAAAGCTTGGGATTACTGATAAATCAAGTGTACTAATGGTTGGAGATTCCTTAACTTCTGATATGAAAGGCGGAGAAGATTACGGTATTGATACGTGTTGGTATAACCCGAGTCTGAAAGAAAACAAGACAAGTGTTAAGCCGACCTATGAAGTGGAGAGTCTGCTTCGTATTATGGAAATTGTAGAAGGAAAAGTAGTTTCCTTCTCATAAGATTTTCCTATTGTCGATGGGTGTCGGTAAATCGATATATTGAAAAAATCGCTGATATAATTTGAGTTGTGGTCGATATATTGGGAGTATGTTGTTTTGAGGGAATTCGCAAAGAAAAAATAGCGCTACTATACTAATGTCATTCACGTGTTATAAGGTATTAGTTAAATATGTGTATATAATACATAGTTTCTCAGAGTAATGCGATGTCAAGTATGAGCTGTGTAACAACTAGAGGTGAGTGAAGGATGTTAACGTTTTTATTTGAGTTAGACAAGGCTATTCCACAGACGGATGAGCCACGGTATGTTGCTTATACAAATGGCTTTATCGAAGGGGATTTAACGATTTGTGTGGGTGATAGAGTACTTTTTCAAAAGTCATGCATGAAGGTCGCAGAGCTGGGCATTTATTTAGGACAGTGGATGGAACAAGTTCAACACGGGCAGAACATACATATGAATTATGAAACGATTGAAGATGATGAGTTAATTCTTTGTTTTTTCTATGAAGAGGACAATCAGTGGAGAATTTCTTCCGGTTGGCAAGAATTTGAACTTCAGGAGCGTATATCTACTGCAACATTAGTAGAGAGCGTTCAACGCTATTTATATGAGCTAAATAAGGAACTGCGCGCGATAGAATATCCTGTGACGTTTGATCAGTACTTAAGAGGAGAGCGTATTATGCAGCTTTCTTACAAACGACTGTGTGATAGTAAGGCAGACACGACGCCGATAGAGGTTTACAATGGAAGCAAACAAGTAAGTGTAGTACGGGGCTATTATAAAAATACTTTGATGAAAGTGCTAGACTTCATTCCAAAAGTTGGTAGTAATATCAATTATGAAATAAAGGATAGTAAGGACAATATTCGGATCATTGCAAAGGATGCAAGTAGGCGGCGCCAAAGAAAGATTTTAGTAACGTACATCGATAATAATGGTGCAGAGCATGAAATAATTGTATGTGACGGAAAGTTATTGGATGCAAATTTCTTATTTACCTTTACATATAAGACAGAAGAATATGTTGTTCACAAAAATTCACTTGGGATTGGAAAGGTATTACGAAAGGGCTATGTAATAGCAGATTGGAATATTCGTCTTGAGGAAGATATGTATTACATCGAGATGAATGTATATGATGAGGATTATATAGAGGATCAATACTTACTGTTAGGTGTATTTCATGCGGTTTTGTATGGGTGATAAAGTGAAACTTTAATCAGTGGGAGTCTTACTGCTCGTAACTAGTGGGATAAATAATGAGGAGGGAGGCTAATTTTGATTAGCCTCCTTTTTTATCTGCTTGTCGGCATTCATACAAAGAGAAAGCATAAGGTATTCTCTAAAAGATTTATTAATCATGCTGTTCACTAGAGTATATTAAGAATAATGTATATGCAACCATATAGTAATAAAAGTCCAAAAACATCAATAATAAAATATTTAACAGTTGTTGGTTAGAGTTTTTTGAGTACCCCTTTATTAATCCTCAAAAATAAAAATCTTATCAATCGTACTATGAAGTGCCCTCGCTATATCATGAGCAAGCTGTAAGGAAGGATTATATTTTCCTTTTTCAAGATGGCTAATCGTTTCACGACGTACACCAACCTTTTTCGCTAAATCTTCCTGCGTCATATGCACTTTGGCGCGGTATTCTTTTATCTTCGTTACGAACGCCATGGTGCATCTTCCATTTCATCCACAGGTTTATCGTAAAAGAAGATAGAGAATCCGAATGTAAGAATGAGTGTGCTGAAAATAAGAGCGATATCAATCTCTTGTAAAAATGGATTCGGAAATAACATTTCAATAAACATAATGATAGTTGTTGTTAGTAATGTAATGATAAAGGCATTGCGGCATGATTTATTGACGATTTGTTCAAAAAGCTCATCGTGATGAACTTTTCTATATGTCGTGAAAAAGGAGAAGAAACAGAACATAGTAAACAATCCTTTTTCGTAAAAAAATCCGAGAAACCCAAAGAAACCGAGAAATCCTAAATATTTTATCCAAGTTGTTTTCACGATAGATTCTCCTTTCGATGTTAGAAATAAATCACTATATGTTATAAATATATCACATATGGAAATTCATAGTAATAATAGTTTTGCGGTTTATTTCATAATAATAGTAAAAAAGGTTAAAAATTCTGTAAAATAAAAAGGGAAATATCGTAAAATGGTTGTAAGGAGGGGGAGGAAGAAATGTTAACTGGGATAATGATCGTTATATTACTTGTAGTGATTACTGTAATTGGAACGGTGTTAATTGGGCGAAATGGTGATGCGAATTATAGTAAAGCGACAAAAGGAAATATTAAACGACTTACGATGATTTATATTATACTAGCCGTTGTTTTAATCGTTGGATTAGGAGTTTATATTTATTTTAAAGGTTGAAAAAACTGAAAAATGTAAAAATCTGAAAATATAAGTATGCTATAATATCAATATAGTTAATTGGTAATTAAGGAAAGGATTGGATGTAATGATTGAAATTGTGAATGTGTCAAAAAGTTATAATGGATCTAACTACGCAGTAAAAGATTTAAGTTTATCTGTACCTAGCGGAGAAATATTCGGATTTTTAGGACCGAATGGTGCCGGTAAATCAACGACAATTAAGATGATTACTGGTATTCATGGGGTGGACAAAGGGACCATTACAATCAATGGTAAAGATATTATGAAAAACCCGATGGAAGCGAAGAAAACATTTGGCTATGTTCCAGATAGCCCGGATATGTTTTTACGATTAAAAGGAATTGAATATTTAAACTTTATGGCTGATATGTACGAAGTGCCGAAGGAAGTAAGGCAAGAACGAATAGAGTCTTTAGCGAAGAAGTTTGATCTTTATAATGCTTTATCTGATCAAATTCAAAGTTATTCACACGGTATGAGGCAAAAGATTGTTATTATTGGTGTGCTTATACATGAGCCGGATGTATGGATTTTAGATGAACCGTTAACAGGGCTTGATCCGAAATCTGCATATATTTTGAAAGAAATGATGAGAGAACATGCAGATAAAGGGAAGATTGTATTTTTCTCTACACACGTATTAGAAGTGGCGGAAAAAATATGTGACCGCGTCGCTATTATTAATAAGGGGAATTTGCAGTTTAAAGGGAATTTAAATGAAATGAGAGATCATTTTAAATCCAATGAATCACTTGAAAAAATGTTCTTGGAGATGACGGGTAATGAGTAAAATTTGGACGTTAACGAAGGTATTATTGAAATTAAATTATGCAGATTTTATAACTGATAAAAAGAAACGATGGGCATATTTATTCTCCTTTGCAGCGATTTTATTTGTTGGGTTTTTAATATTTGGTTCGATGACGCATGGAATATATGAAGGTATGAAACAAATAGGTCAGGAGCCAGGAATTATTATTGCAATGGGACTAGCGATTGCGAGTATATGGGTATTTTTAATGAGTATAACGAACATTTTGACGGTATTTTATTATAGTAATGACATTGAAATGTTGTTACCATTACCATTAAAACCATCCCAAATTATTTCAGCGAAGTTTTTTACAGTATTAATTACACAATACGTAATGAGTTCGTTTATTTTATGGCCTATCTTTATTACTTACGGTTTAAAGAGTGGTGCGTTTATTACATACTACCTATATATGATTGTCATTTACTTATTCTTCCCGATCCTTCCGTTAGTTTTAGCTTCATTGATTATGACAATTATTATGAGGTATACGAATATAGCGAAAAATAAAGACCGGGGAAATATATTTATCGGAATCGTAAGTATACTGTTTATCGTAGGGATTAATGTATTTATGCAGTGGAGAAATAAAAGTGCGTTTTCTGGAGACACAGCTGCGGACTACCTTGTAAATAATCAATCCTCTCTTTTCGTTCAAATGACAAATTATTTTCCGACTACATATTTTGGAGCGATGGGATTAGTAGAAAACGCATCGTGGAAAGGTCTTTTATATGTAATTATTTTTATCCTTATTTCAATCGTATGTTTCGGGATATTTTATTACATTGCAGAGCGTACATATTTAAAAGGGGTTATTGGTCTTTCAACGAGTACAGCAAAGAAAGAGGTAATTTCAGCAGAAGGTTTACAGAAATCAACGGTACAAAGTTCACATTTAAAAGCATATGTGAAAAAAGAATTTAAAACGTTATTCCGCACGCCACAATTTTTCTTAAATTGTATTGTGCAAACTTTCGTTATGCCAATTATGCTGTTCTTTGTTTTATTTGTACAAGATGGAAATTTAAAATGGATTACGGAATATATTGATAATCCAGAATCAGCAGGCTTTGCAATTGGTGTTGGCCTTTGTGCATCCTTATTTTTAATGGGGAGTAATGTTATTGCAACAACGTCATTCTCACGAGATGGAAGCTCTTGGTTTGTGAATCGTTATTTACCAGTAAAGGCTTCGGATATCTTTTTTGCGAAAGCAATAACTGCTTGGTTAATTAATGTGGTCATTTTAGCAGTATTCGGTATTACGATGGCAGTTGTAGCAAAAGTTTCCCCAGTCTTTATGATACTTTGGTTCTTGCTAAGTGCGAACGGGTTATTGTTAATTAATTTGATCGGTACGCGCTGGGATGCACAAACTGCAGATATACATTGGGATACAGAACAGAAATTATTTAAGAGTCGATACACAACTTTATGGAATTTTTTAGCTAATATTTTAATAGCTTTAATTATTGTAGCGGGAGTAAGTGTATTATACTTTGTCCTTCAGGTAGGACTGTGGGTTATGTTTATTATTTTATTTATACTGTTTACCATTGCCAATTTAATTTTAATTAGAATTTTAAAATTAGGTGCAGAGCGTATATTGTCAAATATTCAATAAGAAGGTAGATCCTCTGTATTCGTGCAGAGGATCTATCTATAGATGGAGGAGAAAAGGTGAAGAAAATAGCAATTGTAACAGGGGCAACTCGTCTGAATGGAATTGGTGCAGCTGTATGCAAGGTGCTTGCTCAAAAGGGGATAGACGTCTTTTTCACGTACTGGCCTCGGTATGATAAAGCAATGCCGTGGGGAATGAATGATCAAGAACCCTTTTTGTTGAAAAAGGAAATTGAAAGTTACGGCGTTCGATGTGAAATGGCAGAAATCAACTTATCGCAGTCTTATTCGCCTAATCGTGTATTGTATATGGTATCAGAACGTTTAGGTGAGCCATCTATTCTTATTAATAATGCGGCGTATTCTACTCATACGAAAATTGAAGAGTTAGATGTAGAGCAGTTAGATAAACATTATACGGTCAATGTTCGTGCTCCTATGCTATTAAGTTCATTATTTATGAAACATTTTTCACTTAAAACGAGTGGAAGTATTATCAATCTTACTTCTGGGCAGTCACTAGCGCCAATGCCAGATGAACTGGCATACGTAGCAACAAAGGGAGCAATAGAAGCATTTACAAAGTCAGTTGCACCAGTAGCTATGGAGAAGGGGATTACAGTCAATGCTGTTGATCCAGGACCAACGAATACAGGATGGATTACAGAGGAATTACAGCATCATTTAGTATGGAAATTCCCGCAAGGTAGAGTGGGAGAACCGGTGGATGCTGCCCGTTTAATCGCTTTTTTAGTAAGTGAAGAGGCGAAGTGGGTTACTGGGCAAGTCATTCATTCGAACGGTGGTTTTTCATAAAAATATTATGTTAACAAGTGTTGAGAAATAAAAAAAATAGGAATTATTTTATTTTTTTGTGTAAATAAAATGTCAAGAAAGATAAAAAATTGATAGGAGAGTATGTTGTCATTTGTAGATTGTAAATCTTCATGTGACAACATACTCTTTTTCTTTTGCTACAGAGAAGAAAAATGAGGTAGAAGAAACTCGAATATTAAAATAAATTTATCGTTTTTTGTACGTATTATTATGAAGATTACTGTCGGAAAGATGGTGATTCGTGTGAAAAGGGATTTTTTAAGAGAAAATAGAATCGTAAAGAGGAGGATAAATTATATAAACATAGGGGGATTTTTATGAAAATGAAAAAGGTCGCTATCGCATCAGTAGCAATTGGTACAATGCTTTCAATGGCAGCTTGTAGTACCTTCACAGATAAAGATGAAGCGAAGAAGGATCCAGCAACAGCGCAAAATGAAGAGCAATCAAAAACGACAAGTGCAGATGAAGCGTCAAAAACAACGAAAGATACTGAAAAAGACACAAATACTTCTTCGAATGAAAAAACAGATAAGGATACAAAAAATACAAAGGAATCATCAGGAACAGAAAGTAACGGCAAAACAACAAAAGAAAAAGAAACGACAGGAAAAACGAATGATCAAACTACTAGCGGGAAAACAACAGATCAAAGCACAAGTACAAACAATAACGGAAAGACAACAGATCAAAGTACAAGTGCAAACAACAACGGAAAAACAACGAAAGATCCGAAGAAAAGCGTAGCTGTGAAAACAAATGTAAAAGAAGTCGTTACATTAATTGAAAGCTTAGACAAGCAATTAGCTGCAAGCCCTAAATTAGAAGCAGTTAATAAACTTGGAAAACAAATTAATGAGAAGTGGGATGTAATTGAGAAAGATTTAGAGGCATCACACCCGACTGAATTTAAAACTATCGGGCAAAGTATGTATCCGTTAATTGTAGGAGCGGAGAAAGAAAAGATAGATGTTAATAAAATGAAGTCATTAACGACGAAAACGAAAAAAGATTTAAATCAATTATTAACGAAGCTTTCATAGTTTCAAAAGCCTACTCGTGCGAGTAGGCCTTTTTAGTTTGGTGAGGTAGTATATGAGGCTCACCATATACTATCTAAATCTTTTTATTTACTGTTCATTTTCGGTGGGTGTTAAGAAATACAGACTTAACATCCCAATGATAAAAATAAAACCACTACGGACAATTCACAATGGTAATTGTGACGCTAGCCATTGTTCGAGGAGAATCAAGAAGTGACGCAGCAACAATTACCGTTCCAGGTCCATTTGCGGCTAGAAATACAGCGGTAAAGTTACCTGAAGCATTGGTGATGGTAGCAAGAGGAACCATAAAAGCAAGAGAAGGATTACTAAATGAAAAGCTGACTACTACCCCTGCAGCAGGACTACCGTTTACTAATACTTGATCCGAAAAGAACAAAGTATTATTTCCTTGGGTGGATAGACATGCTGTGGTTGCGTTAGAAGTTAAGGTAATAAAATCCGTATGATAATACATAGTATATAAGCAAAGAAGAGCCTGATATGGCTCTCAGGCTCTTCCCTCAATAGCAAAGAGTAAGTCTTTTAATTACCCTTCTGCTACATAATACACAAAATTTATATATATGTGTAGAGCAAAAAAATCCAATATAATTATTTGAATATAGTGTTTAAGGGTGAAATCAGAGGATTAAAATAAGGAATTAAATTACAAATGTTGATATAACGCTTGAAATCAATAGGGTTCCAACGAAGTATAGGGAATAAAGTGATATTACGATAATGAAATATGAAATATTGCATATCGAATTATGAAAGTGAAAACTGAACAAAAACGTTATTTGATATAGAAAGAGATTTAGGAATTGCAAGGTGAAAAGTTTAATGAATAATCCCTTTTCGTTCAATATTCATAGTATGAAAGATGGAATACAAAAATATTTACAGAGGTGAGGTGAATAAAGCATGCTCTGTAATTATTTTTACAATGAAACGCAAATGCGTCCTTTAGGAGGGCAAGGGCCTGCGCCTGCGCAAAGTACTATTCATATACAAGCACAGCAACAAGCATTACAAGCGCAACAAATGCAACATAGTTATTACCCATCACAATCGTTTTATTCATTACATTCGTATTATCCATCACAATCGTATTACATGATGTAGATTGCACAGGATGGAATGTCTTTTTGATCGTTACCATATGAAACTGTATATGTTTTATAGCGGAAAATGACAAAACAAAAATAGCTCTTTGATGGAGATAGGCTGCAAAAACATAAATTTCATATTTAAAAAAAGAAAAAAAGATTGCCTGTATCTTAAGAGGCAATCTTTTTTGAGTTGTTTGTAATGGTTAAGTACAGGTTTTAAATATTATTTAGTGTTATTTCTACTCTCCAAAACCTGCTCCATATTATTAGTTGCCCATTCCATCATTAAAAGGATAATTGGACGTAGTGACTCACCAAGTTCAGTTAACGAATATTCTACTTTAGGGGGCACTTCACGATATACCTCCCGATGTACGATGCCATCTGCTTCAAGTTCTCTAAGTTGAAGTGTTAACATTCTTTGGGTGATATTAGGTTTTAATCTTTTTAATTCATTAAATCGTTTTTTACCATCTAACAAATGATAAAGAATAACCCCTTTCCATTTCCCGCCAATAACCTCGACGATAGCTTCTACTGGACAAGAATATTTATTTAAAAATGGATAATTTACATCATCTTCTTTTGAACTAATCATAAAAAGACTCTCCCTTAACAATAGTATCTTTTTTGATACTATAGCACAAAAATGTGCGTACTTGTAACATTGTTACTTAAAAAATATAATTTAGTTAAGTAATAAATTAATGAAAAGAGGAACTTTTATGACTAACACAAAACAAAAAATTATGGAAGCTTTTAACTTTAGACATGCGTGTAAAGAGTTTGATCCTATGAAGAAAATTTCAGAAGATGATTTTGAGTTTATTTTAGAAACAGGAAGATTATCTCCTTCTTCTTTTGGATATGAGCCTTGGAACTTTATTGTGGTTCAAAATAAAGAATTAAGAGAAAAACTATTACCATATTCATGGGGAGCAGGTGGGCAGCTTTCAACAGCAAGTCATTTTGTCATTGTTCTTTCAAGAACCATTAAAGATATGCACTATGATGCAGAGTATATTCAGCACATGATGAAAGATATTATTGGATTGCCTGAAGAAGCTCAACAGATGAGATATGAATTCTTCAAAAAATTCCAAGAATCGGATTTTAAATTGTTAGACTCCGAACGTGCTGTATTTGATTGGTCATCAAAGCAATCTTATATTGCTTTAGCTAATATGATGACTAGTGCAGCTCAAATCGGTATTGATTCTTGTCCAATGGAAGGATTCGATAAAGAAAAAGTAGATTCTTTACTTCGTCAAGAAGGAATTCTAAAAGAAGATAATCTTGAAGTATCAGTTATGGTTGCATTCGGATATCGTAAAGGAGAACCAAAATTTAATAAAACAAGACAAACTATGGATACTATTGTTGAAT
>NZ_JBFPJI010000496.1:0-1599 GCF_040838205.1 Bacillus sp. S4 | reverse complement strand
AAAAAATACCGATTATACTTCCTGGAACTGGGAGGTGTGCCTGTTTTGAAATCCATTCACCTGTCCAAGCGAAACAAAATAATAATAAAATTTGTCCGCTTAACTTCCACCATTTCATACAGTAACCACCTTTTTGTTTTTTTACATAAAAATTGTAAAAAATAATTCGCAATTTCTACTATACGTTCATTCGAAATATTTGTCTAATATATAAATTATATGTTATTAATATATTAGATGTATTAATCGAAAATGAAAAGGGTGTCCAAAATGGAATTACGGCATTTGCAATATTTTGTTGTAGTGGCAGAGGAATTGCACTTTGGACGAGCAGCTGCTCGTTTACAAATGACACAACCCCCGCTTAGTCAACAAATTCAGCAATTAGAAAAAGAAATGGAAGTTATGTTATTTTCAAGAACGAAGAGAAAGGTTGAATTAACAGAAGCGGGAGAAATGTTTTTAAAAGAAGTAAAAAAAGCGTTTGAACAAATTGAAAAAGCAGTAGAAGTCGCACAAAGTGCTCAAAGGGGAGAAGTGGGATCACTTTCAATTGGTTTTGTAGGTGCGGCGATATATGATATTTTACCGTCAATCGTCAGGGAGTATAGAAAGAAATTTCCAAGAGTGTCTGTTGCATTACATGAATTGTCAACACCGGATCAGGTGCATGCACTTCATGATAATCGAATTGATATTGGATTTTTACGTCCGCCAATTCCAACGCAATTACTTGAGTTAGAACCAATTCAAAAACTTTCGTGTACGTTATGTTTACCGAAGGCACATCCACTTGCTGAAAAGGACGAAATACATATCGAAGATTTAAGGGATGAACCTTTCGTATTTATTACGAGACCAGTATGGCCAGCGTTATACGATACAATTTTATCGCTTTGCCGCGATGTAGGTTTTAGTCCGCATATTGTACAAGAAGCAACGGAGTATCAAACTGTCATGGGGCTTGTAGCAGCAGGTATTGGAATTACAGTAATACCTGTATCCGCAAATAAATTGTATAAAACAGAAGTTGTATATAAAGAGTTATGTGATTCTAATTTTGTTGCAGAAATGTCAGTGGCTTATAAAAAAATGAATAACAATCCAGAGTTGTTAGAGTTTTTGAAAATTGCAAGAGAGAAGAAACGAATAGAAATAGGAGATGAGAAGGACGAGTAGTAATCGTGACGAAAAAGCGATTTAATTTATATATATAAAAGTACACCTTGTTAAAAAATAAAGAGGAAAGGCATTTGAGTTGCCTTTCCTCTTTATTGTTCTTTTTTTAGCTCGATACTAAATAGATAAACGTGTTCGTTTTCTTTTAAGAGTAACTCAATGCCTGGTTCTTCATCAATTGTAGGAACACTTAAAGTATCTTTACTTGTTTTTATTACAGCGGCTAAAATCGTTTTTTGATTGTATTTTACGTTTTTAGTAGATTGAATTGTAGTGGTTGCAGAACTATTTATGCTTGGAGGAGCTACTGCAGGAACAAGTGTTGAACCACCTTCGATATTAATGTACCATTGACCTTTTTCTTGTACATCTTTATCAAATTGGAAATATGGTGGTATGAAAGAAAGCCTTATTTTATTT
>NZ_JBFPJI010000495.1:0-1600 GCF_040838205.1 Bacillus sp. S4 | reverse complement strand
ACCTAAATAATGCAATTATGCATAACATCAAAAAATATACATATAATTAATCATAAATATAGTGAAATAATGAATGTGGATGCATCCTATAAAGCAGATTCTTTTGAAAAGCATAACATATCGTTCATTTTAAAAGATATGGCGTCACTCTGATACTGATCTCAATTCTTTTGTATGTTGTGTACTAACAATCTAGTGCATATAGACGATTCTGTTTTATAGGATGTGTTTACACGTATAACAAAGGGATAATACGGAAAAATTTATATTAATGAACGTGGTTCAAGTCGGAGGAAGGCACCTTAGAGGGTTATTCTTTTATAAAGAAAAATCCTGATGCTCCCCTCTATATAACTAAAAAAATTGTGTTATAATATCTCCTGAACATATGTATGGGATAACGACTACTTGCTGTTGGTAAGTAGCAATTTATCTAATGAAGAGATCACTTGTTTCCAAGACAAGTGATCTTTTTATATACATTTCCCTTACTATATTTGAGATTCACAAGAAATTCAATTGAACATATCTGCAAAAGTCATTCCTACATTATTTTTTCGTTTCATTTGTTTCTCCAAGTAAAGCTTCGTTATTTGGATATTTTCATGACCTCCTCATAGAGTAGGGCGATCTTGTTCGTTTACATTTGCACGCTGCAATTCTTCTTAAAGAGGTTTTTCTCTATACCCAAATACATGTAGATGCTAAAAATAGAACGTATCAGTACTGTTTTCTTCGCGAGCGTTGACGCTAGAACTGGAATTTCTCTTTCCATTCTTCACGCTTTTTAACCAGTTACTATATCTACATATATGCCAAGGCCATAATATTTTCAATAAAGAAGCATAGCGCTATACGCCTTCCCCGTTCAATTCAAATTCTTCCGCCTGTTACGCCGTACATTGACAAAACGAAAGAATCTCCGCTACATAACTCTTTTTTATGTCCTCTTTCACTTTTTCTTCTCATCCATATCTTTTTATAATTGTAGAAAAAACAACTCAACACTTTACTGATTACTTATTATACAAAGGAAGAACGTCATTATTTAGACAAAACTATACATGGTATTTATACTACTCCTAATCGAATTTATAAATCATTTGATTTACCAAGCCCTATAGAAAGTGTAATTCAAACCGAACAATCTGATCGGGCATTACGAGATAAGGACTTTATATCTAGTTAGGAGGAAAAACAAAGAAAGAAAAGATGATTAATTTAACTTCCACTTTTCATAAAATCGATTCGTATCCCCAGCACTAAAAAGTATCTAGTCATTCCCTTCTCGAAAAAGAAACAAACCCATTAGTAGGATTCATGCTCATCGACAACTGTAAAAAACAGGGTTTTTGTCAACATAGAATCCATTGGTAGCCATGTTACAAGAAACAATCAGTCATAGTACACCGCAAATCAAACTGAAATATGTTGATTAATTAAAGAGGAGAAGATGGTATTATTAAACCAATTTTATATTTAAATGAAAAATCCACACTTAACTGGACTCATATACTCACACCATCCCTTCTAGACGAGCATAAAATGTACTAACGAACGAAAGGGGGTAATTATTATGGGTTTTGGTTTTGGTGGAGGT
>NZ_JBFPJI010000494.1:0-1605 GCF_040838205.1 Bacillus sp. S4 | reverse complement strand
CTGCATTTTCTCTTTTTTTCGACAATATTAGACAGTATATTTTGTACAAGCTTTCTATTTCAAAAATTATACGAGGTGAAAAAATGAAAAACACAAAGACATTAACTAAGGTAGCGTTAACAACAGGCTTAGCTTTAACAGCTGTAGTACCATATGGAGTAGGTCATGCAGAGGAAACCGATCAACTACAAGTTCAAATTCAAGAGGATTCGTTCCGTACAGGTGAACTTACACAACCGTCACAAAAGGCACCAGAGAATGTAGTGAAAGATGCTCTTAAGGAGAAAACAGAACAAGCCTTGTCTCCAAAACAAGTAAATGGAGAAACTGGAGTGGATTATAAAGTTCTTCAAAAACGTGGTTCGTATGATGGAACTACACTTGTACGTATACAACAAACATATGAGGGGAAAGAAGTATATGGGCATCAATTAACTGCACATGTAGATAAAAAGGGTGTTATTAAAAGTGTTTCAGGAGATAGCGCGCAAAATTTAAACCAAGAAAATTTTAAAAAACCTAGTAATCTATCAGAAGAAGCAGCGAAACAATATATTTATACGAAGTATGGGAGCGATATCAATTATATTTCTGAGCCAGAAGTAAAGGAAGTTATTTTTGTTGATGAAAATAATGGACAAGCTAACAATGCATACCAAGTTACATTTGCGGCAGCAACACCAAACTATGTATCTGGAACATATCTAGTAAATGCACAGAATGGGGATATGTTAAAAAATATGGTTCAAGAATCCAACTTAAAAGCAAGTGAAAAGCTTGTTGGAGCCTTAAAGGAAAGTAAAAAAAGCAATCTTACATCATTAACTGGAACAGGAAAAGATGATTTAGGTATATCTCGTTCATTTGGTATTTCTAAACAAAGTAATGGTAAATATGCACTTGCTGATTATACAAGAGGGCAAGGAATTGAAACATATGATGTGAATTACAGAGATATTACTAAAGAAGAAAGCTATTATCCTGGTACACTAGCAACCAGCACTTCAACAACATTTAACGATCCAAAAGCAGTAAGTGCTCATTATTTAGCAACAAAGGTATTTGATTTTTATAAAGATAAATATAAGCGTAATAGTTTTGATAATAAGGGACAAAAGGTAGTTTCAGTTGTACATGCTTGGGATTCTGAAGATACGAACGATCCGAAAAATTGGCAAAATGCATTAAGTGCTAATAATGGAAGTATGCTTGTATATGGCGATCCTATTGTCAAGGCATATGACGTAGCTGGACATGAATTTACACATGCTGTTACTTCTAGCGAATCTAATCTTGAATATTACGGTGAATCTGGTGCGATTAATGAAGCGCTATCTGATATTATGGGAACATCTATTGAGAAATACGTAAATAATGGAAGCTTTAACTGGACAATGGGAGAACAAACTGGATCTGTTTTCCGTGATATGGAAAACCCAGCTTCTGTTCCATCTTCACTTGGAGTACCTTATCCAGATGATTACAGTGAATTTAACGATTTTAATGGATGGGATCAAGGCGGCGTTCATTTTAATTCAAGTATTATTAATAAAGTTGCGTATCTCATTGCAAAAGGCGGAACTCATAACGGAGTAACTGTTAAAG
>NZ_JBFPJI010000493.1:0-1630 GCF_040838205.1 Bacillus sp. S4 | reverse complement strand
ATGTTTTATTTAGTGAACAAGCAGGTATGAGAGGGGATTAATATTAGAATAAATTTATGAAGGAAGTTAAATGATATTAATGTTAAATATAGGGAATGCATTTTGTGAATGTCATCTATTTGTATTGAACTTATGTGATTATCATGTGGAAGAATAATTGGTAATTTTTACATTGATGAAAAGGCTTGAGCTTCACACTATGTTAAGCCTTACATTATTGGAGACATGAACAGGAGGTTGCAAAATGAAAAAAGTAGTAAAGTTTTGTTTAATAGCTACATTATCTACAACGATTATTAGTGGGTGTTCTTTTGAAGGGGGTAATGAAAATGCAAAAGGGAAAGAGAGTGAAAAGGTAGAGGTACAGAAAAACGCTGGAAAATATACGATGCCGGATGAAAAAGATAAACATGAAGGTACATGGCTACAATGGCCACATGAATACACATATGGTCAAGAGTATAAGCAGGAAGTTGAACCTATTTGGATTAAGATGGCAAGTGCTTTAACTGAGGGTGAAAAAGTCCACATTGTTGCATATGATGAGGAGGAGAAAGAGCGAATCAATAAGCTTTTAATAGATAAAGGGCTGAATATGGATAAAGTTGATTTCTTTATCGCTCCTACTGATGATGTGTGGGCAAGGGATAGTGGTCCGATTTTTGTTTATGACAATAATAAAAATCTAAAAATATTAGATCCAGCATTTAATGGTTGGGGGAAGAAAACTCCTTATAAAAATGATGCCCGTGTACGTGAGAATGTTAGTAAACAATTAGGGATTGAAAGAATTGATTGGGGGAAATTCGTCCTTGAAGGTGGCGCAATTGAATTAGACAGCAATGGGACTGCTTTATTAACACGAAGCGCAGTAACGAATAAAAATAGAAATCCTGATTTATCAGAAGAGGAAATTGAAAAATATATAAGTGACCTTGGGGTGACAAACTTTATTTGGTTAGATGGAGTGCCTAATTTAGATATTACTGATTTTCATATTGATGGATTTGCTAAATTCCATGATAAATCTACCATTGTAACGATGAAAGAAGATGACTTGGCTGAATGGGGCTTGTCAAACAAAGATATGGATAAATTGTTAGATGCAAAAAATGCTTCAGGACAGAAATATAAGTATGAATACTTACCGCTTAGTAAAGATAAAGTTACTTTAGAAGGTGGAAAAACTCTCGATTATAAAGGATCGTATATCAATTATTATATTGGAAATAAAGTTGTATTGGTGCCTAACTATAATGATCCAAATGATAAAATCGCAAACGATACGATTCAGAAGTTATACCCAGATCGCAAAGTAGTGGGAATTGACGTGAGAGAACTTTATAAAAATGGCGGCATGATTCATTGTGTTACACAGCAACAACCGATTCAATTGAAGTAATCGATTTATAGTTTCGTTATGTTGCTTTATAGACAAAATAGGTGAAATACTATCTTTACTTATTTTGTCTTGTTTTAACATCTGTAATAAGAAATAAATGTATAATTTTAATGTAATGATAATCAAATATAATTATATTGTCATGATTGTTTTATATGGAAAAGGAGAAAAATATTTGTGTTGAAGAATTTTAAAATAGTATTTTCGTTTTTCCCTATCGTTCTACAG
>NZ_JBFPJI010000003.1:0-64121 GCF_040838205.1 Bacillus sp. S4 | reverse complement strand
AATCTATAATGAATATATATGCGACGTTTGCTTCGCTGATAAATAAAAGAACCCATAAAATAATGGTTGTTAGATGAACTGAGACGCCACGTCCCTTCAAAATTTCAGCTACATCACGACAACTTAAAAAACAGCAATAGTAGTCAACGGCTATCAATACAATATCTTTCTCGAATTGTTTTCCTTTAAAACATTTCAGTATTTATGTAATTAAATTCCATTAACCTATATATATAACTAGTCCAAAAAAATATATATGCATATCATGTTATAGTAAAGAATTTAGGAAATCCTAAGAAGGAGGCATTTTCATGTTTGAAGATAAATCTAAAATAAATTACCCATATGAATTTACTGAAACTACAACAGTTCCTCTAAAGAACCCCATTGATAAAAAATTCAAGAACGGCACAGGTACACATAACTTCCCAATAACAAAACACTACAAAGAAAAAGTTCTATATACTGAAAAAATTAATAATAATAAAAATAAATAATTCTATAGCGCATCATTGCGACCATGCACAGTTACGTTTTAAGTAGTGCCTAAATCTTGATTTTACAGCTCACACACCCTTTAAAAAGGAGAGTTTACTGGAAAACTCTCCTTTTTAAAATTGCTGATATACCACGCTTTTTTCATTCTTAGTAGGATTTGATAACAGGATAAAGTAACCATAGCCAAGAAATTAATTCCTTCAAAAATGAATAAATACTAAAAAACAAAATACCTTTATAACCTCTTAAATACTCTTTCCAATTCTTATTTCAAAACTAAACTGATTCACACTCATTGAACAATAACAAATCTACATAAAAAAAGGAGAGCAACTAATTACTGTTGCTCCCTTTGCAATCTAACTTTATCTTTATTAAATCCAAAACATTTTAGAAGAAAACAACTTCCCCTACATAACCCTCTTAAACATCTTCTCCAACTCATAAGTAGAATGATGCACAAGAATCGGTCTCCCGTGCGGGCATGTGTATGGATTTGTTGTTGTGCGCAGCTCTTCAAGTAAAGCAAATATTTGATCGTTCGTTAAATATTGATTTGCTTTTATGGAAGCTTTACAGCTCATCATGATGGCTGCTTCTTCTCGTAGTTTTTTTATATCTACTTTTTTTAGTTTGACAACTTGCTCCATCATTTCATCGATGATTTCTGTTTCTTGTCCTTTCGGGAACCACGTTGGGTGCGAACGGACGATAAAGGATTGATGGCCAAACTGCTCTAAAAATAGTCCAACTTTTTTTAATTCTTCTAACTGCTCTTCGACACGTAAAAATTCGGTAAGAGATAAATCAATACGGTACGGTACAAGTAGTTCTTGTACTTCTTGCGTAACTCGTCCCACTTTATCACGGAAATATTCATAATTGATGCGTTCCTGTGCTGCGTGCTGATCAATCATATATAAGCCTTTATCATTTTGAGCGAAAATATATGTTCCGTGCATTTGTCCAATTGGATAAAGCGGTGGTAAGTCATTCCCGTTCATTTCAATCTCTTTTATTCCCCCGACTTCTTCTTCTAATTCCTCTAGTTCAAAGTCTTCTTCGTTACTGTTCCATGATTTCTCTTCCCGAATTGGTTCTTCAATTATCGGTTTAGTAGATGGCTGCCAACTTTGTTCTTCTCTTACGAGCGACTGTGGTGGCTGCCATTCTTGCTTCGGCGGTTGCCAAAGTTGCGCTGGCTGTTTTACAGTCGTTGTTTCTTCTTGTTTCTCATCCATTCCAGTCGGTAAAACGATGTTGGGCACCTGTGGTTCTTTCGGTTTTGTATGCTCAAACTGGAACTGCCCTTGCACACTTTCGTCTTTTTCTTTTTTCTTCGTTGTTACTCCTGCATCTGGAATGAGCTGTATTTTTTTGAATGCATCTTGCAATGTTTCTTCGATAAGTTTTAGCAATTCTTGTTCTTTACTAAAGCGAACTTCTAATTTTGCTGGATGTACGTTGACATCAACAAGCATTGGATCCATTTCAATTGATAAGAAGCCGATTGGGTATCGTCCGATTGGCAGTAACGTATGATATCCTTGCTGAATTGCTTTCATTAATACGAAATTTCGAACGTAACGGCCATTTACAATCGTTGACATATAGTTACGAGACGCTCTCGTTACTTCTGGCAATGTTACATAACCTTTAATGGTAAAGTCTAGAGACTCAGCTTCAATCGGAATCAGCTTCTTCGCAACTTGAATGCTGTAAATCGATGCAAGTACTTGTCTTACATCACCGTTTCCTGATGTATGAAGCAATTTCTTTTCATTATGAAACAGTTTTAACGATACTTCTGGATGAGACATTGCAATACGATACACGATATCTGTAATGTTCCCAAGCTCTGTATGAATAGTTTTCATATATTTAAGGCGCGCTGGTGTATTAAAGAATAAGTTTTGTACTGTAATATCTGTTCCTTTTCGGCTCGCCGTTTTCTCTTGTCTTATAATGTCTCCACCTTTAATAATAAGGTGTGTACCAGGCGCATCACCTGTGCTTGTGATTAATTCTAATTCACTTACAGAAGCAATACTCGGCAGGGCCTCTCCGCGGAAACCGAGCGTTCTTATACGAAATAGATCATTTTCATCTTTAATTTTGCTCGTTGCGTGGCGTTCAAATGCAACGATACAATCTTCTTCTGCAATGCCATCTCCATTATCAATGATGCGAATTTTCGATAACCCAGCTTCTTCTAAGTGGATTTCAATAGATGTACTATTCGCATCGATGGAATTTTCCACGAGTTCTTTTACAACTGAGGCAGGGCGCTCTACTACTTCCCCTGCCGCAATTAAATTAGAGAGTTGATCATCGAGTTTGCGAATTTTCCCCATCTACTTACTCATCCTTTCTTTAACTTTTTCTGTAAACGATACAGTTCATTCATCGCTTCTAAAGGCGTCATATCGAGTAAATCAATCTTTTTAATTTGTGCCAGTACTGCCGTTTCTTTTTGATCGAGCACAGGCTTGTCTTGTTTTTTCGAAGACTGTTCTCCTCCAAAGAAAGATAGTTGTGATTCTTCGTCTGTCTCTTCTTGTATTTTTGCCGGTTCTTCTTTTACAACAACTGGTTCTGGAGCAACTTCTTGTACTTTCACTTCTACTCGTTTCGGAATAATAATTTCTTCCTGTCCTTCTAGTTGTGCTAACACTTCTTTCGCTCGAGCGATTAAGCTATCTGGAAGCTCCGCAAGTTGAGCAACGTGAATTCCGTAACTTTTATCAGCCGCTCCATCTTGAATTTTATGAAGGAAAACTACTTTTCCATTCTCTTCAATTGCTGAAACATGTACATTCTTTAGTTGGTCTAAATTTTCTTCTAACACTGTTAATTCATGATAATGTGTAGAGAATAATGTTTTCGCACCAATTTGGTCATGAATATGTTCAATGATTGCTTGTGCAAGTGCCATACCATCATACGTAGATGTACCGCGTCCAATTTCATCGAATAAAATTAAACTTCTTTCTGATGCATTTGCAATTGCATTTTTCGCTTCTAACATTTCAACCATAAATGTACTTTGACCTGAGATTAAATCATCCGCTGCACCAATTCTCGTAAAGATTTGATCGAAGACAGGTAATACTGCTTCTGTCGCTGGTACGAAGCAACCAATTTGTGACATAACAGTAACAAGTGCTAATTGTCTCATATACGTACTTTTACCAGACATGTTCGGTCCTGTAATTAAAAAGACATCCATCTTCTCCGGCATAATACAATCATTCGGTACATACAATTTCCCGTTCAATACTTTTTCAACGACAGGATGACGACCATCTTTAATAAAGATTTCGCGCTTAGTTGTTAAAACAGGTTTTACAAACTGCTCTTCTTCACTAACTGTCGCAAAGCTTTGCAGTACGTCTAGTTCACTAATTACTTTCGCTAAGTGTTGCAATTTCGGTATGAATACTTTTACTTCTTCGCGAAGTGCTGTAAATAAATCGTATTCTAATTGTACAATTTTCTCTTCTGCTTCTAAGATTAATGTTTCTTTTTCTTTTAGTTCATCTGTTATGAAACGCTCTGCATTTGCAAGTGTTTGTTTACGCTCATAGCGCCCTTCTGGAAGTGCTGCAAGATTCGCCTTCGTCACTTCAATATAGTAGCCGAAAATACGGTTGTACCCAATTTTTAATGATTTAATCCCTGTAATATCACGCTCTCGTTTTTCAAGCTCAGCAATCCACGTTTTTCCGTTTTTACTAACGTAACGATATTGATCAAGCTTGTCATTATAACCGTCTTTAATAATATCTCCATCTTTAATAGAAAGCGGTGGGTTTTCTTGAATACTTCTTCCTAGTAATTCAGTTAAGCTCTCACACGGATCCGCACCTTGAATTAACCTTGCTGCATAAGCATTATCTAAAAGACTAATCGCTTCTAAAATAGCTGGTACTTGCAGTAAAGAACGTCTTAACTGTAATAAGTCCCGTGCATTTACATTACCAAATGCAACTTTCCCTGCTAAACGCTCTAAATCATATACTTCTTTTAACTTTTCTTTTAAATCTTCACGTAAAAAGTAATCATTTACAAACGTTTCAACCATTTCTAAACGCTCTTCAACTTTTTCTTTCTGGATAAGTGGACGTTCCATCCACTGTTTTAACATACGCCCACCCATAGCCGTTTTTGTTTTGTCTAATAGCCATAATAATGAGCCTGTCTTTTCCTTCGTGCGAAGAGTCTCTGTTAACTCTAAATTGCGTTTTGAATGCACATCAATTTTCATAAATTGATTCGTGTAATAAATTTCTACTGGTTGCAAGTGATCTAACGAACGTTTTTGTGTTCTTATCACATAGTTAAATAAGCGTCCAATTGCTTTAATTAATTTTGCTTGGGAAACATTTTTCACAAGATGTTCTAATCCTTCTGGAATAGTTGTTGCATCTTCATACGAAATCGTCATTTTTAATGTTTCAGTTAATTTATTTAATTCATCTTTTGAAAATGTAGAATCTACAACAATTTCTTTTGAACCAGTTGCATACACTTCTAATAAAATATCTTCTACTGAACCTGTTAACAACGTCACTGTATTTTGTCCAGTCGTTAAGTCATTGCAAGCTAGCGCATAAGATCCATCTTCGAAATGTGTTAATGCTGCTAAGAAGTTATTCTCTTTCTCGTCTATTGTACGCCCTTCCATCATCGTTCCTGGCGTAATTAGTTGTACTACTTCACGGCGCACTACACCTTTAGCTGTTTTTGGATCTTCCACTTGCTCACAAACAGCTACTTTATATCCTTTTTCAACAAGTTGTTCAATATAATTTTTAGCTGCATGATGCGGTACACCGCACATCGGTATACGATCACTACTACCACCATCTCGGCTCGTTAATGTAATTTCAAGTTCATGAGCTGCTTTAACCGCATCCTCAAAGAACATTTCATAAAAATCACCTAATCGGAAAAATAAAAAGGCATCTTGATAGTCTGCCTTAACCTTTAAGTATTGCTGTATCATAGGCGTATATTGCGTCATGTCTTTCCTCCATAATTCTTACATAATAATCTATATTCATATATGTCACACTTCACGGACACCCATATCTCCTATTCCAGGAGTCTTTCCTCATTATAGCACATTTCATAAGGAATCATGGTCATTCAGCACCACTTATGTACTGTAAAAAGCTAGGAAGAACTTCTCCCTAGCTTTCTCTTACTCTTCTTCTGCGTCAACGATAAAGTTCGGATCTAATTCTTCAAATTCATCATCATCGACTTGGAAATCCTCGTCTGATTCTACGCAACCTTCAGGATTTACACTTACACAAATTTTCGTTTCCCCAACTACTTCTGTTACAAATTCACGTTCTACCGTCACAACAATTTTATTACCATTTGGCGATACAAGAGCTTCTAAACAATTTGGCGGCTGAATTACACGAGCGATAATTTCTAAATCGTCACCAGAAAAGTTTTTGTCACGATAACCAATGCTTACTTCATCATTGTAGTTAACACGCTCTGTTACAACTTCAGTCTTTGTGTTTCCATCAAATGAATACCAAGTGTTTACATCATAGAAACCTTCAATTTCCACATGTTTCCCATTCTTTCTCGCTTCGTACGAATGGTTAATTACCCAGCACCCTAAAATACTTGTTGGCTCATTATTCGATTCACATGTATGCGTTGACTTTGTATACTTACGTCCTTTTCCAACCACTGCTTTTGTAATAATCTCTCTAAATTCGGACATTCGTAACCCTCCTCAATCACTATTCACTTAATCATATGCGTGACAATAGCGGAATGTGTCATTCTTTTTTTTGAGAAGAATTTACAATATAACTCACTAAAAAAAAGAGATGTCAATAAGACATCTCTTTAACAACCACAATTTCCTTTTTTACTTTCTACCGCTGCACCAGTTTCACCCTTCAATACATCGCCACCAGTTGAAACTAATATTTCATCTGTTACATTGTTAGAAATGGTACTAGCAACTAACTGTAGTAAGTCATTTACATATGTTTGTGAAGATTTAAACTCCTGTACAACTGGGATATTATCCAACTTATCTTGAAGCGCATCAATTTCAGCTTCTACTTTTTTCAAAGCTTCCCATTTCCCATAATGTTGCAAGTTTACTGCTTGTTTTTGCAAAGCTTTTATTTCATCAATTGCTCGCTTTACATTTTCATTTTTATGAATTTGTGCTTCTGCTCGCTTAAAAAAATCGACTTCTTCTGTTTCAGAGATCATTTTTGCTAATTCTTTCGCTTGCTCAACAATTTCATCTTTCGTATATACTTTCATCTATTATTTCACCTCAATCGGTTCCTTAACCAATTTCCCGTTAAGAGACCAAGTTTTTGCTTCCGTTACTTTTACTTTCACAAGCTGACCAATTAAAGATTTTGAAGCAACAAAGTTTACAAGTTTATTCGTACGTGTGTATCCTGCAAGTACTTCAGGGTTATTCTTACTTTCTCCATCAACTAATACTTCTACAATTTGTCCTATATAGCGCTTATTCTTATTAACTGCATATTCATTCACTAGTGTATTTAAGCGTTGTAATCGCTCTTTCTTCACTTCCATCGGCACATTATCCTGCATTTTTGCAGCTGGTGTACCTTCACGCGGAGAATAAATAAATGTAAATGCCGTATCAAATCCTACTTCACGATATAACGACATCGTCTCTTCAAACTGCTCATCCGTTTCATTTGGGAAACCAACGATAATATCAGTCGTTAGTACTGCATTCGGAATGGTTTCTTTAATTTTTCGTACAAGCTCTAAATAGTGTTCTCGCGAATATTTACGCGCCATAATTTTAAGCATATCTGTACTACCAGATTGAACTGGTAAGTGGATATGTTCTACTAGGTTACCACCTTTTCCAAGAACATCAATTAAATGATCATCAAAATCACGTGGATGGCTTGTTGTAAAACGAATACGTGCGATATCGATTTTACGAAGTTCATCCATTAAATCGCCAAGACCATATTGTATATCTTCAAAGTCTTTACCGTATGCGTTTACGTTTTGTCCAAGTAACGTAATTTCTTTATAACCGTTCGCAGCTAAATGGCGAATTTCTTTAATAATATCTTCTGGACGTCTGCTGCGCTCTTTTCCGCGTGTATACGGTACAATACAATATGTACAGAACTTATCACAGCCATACATAATATTTACCCAAGCTTTAATATCACCACGACGTACTTTCGGAAGGTTTTCAATTACATCCCCTTCTTTTGACCAAACTTCAACTACCGTCTCTTTTGAGAACATTGCGTCCTTTAAGATATACGGTAATCTATGAATATTATGTGTACCAAACACCATATCTACATGCTGATTTTTTTGCATAATTTTATTTACAACAGATTCTTCTTGAGACATACAACCACATACACCAATTAAAAGATCCGGATTTCTTCGCTTTAATGATTTTAAATGACCAAGTTCACCGAACACTTTATTTTCAGCATTTTCACGAATTGCACAAGTATTTAATAAAATCACATCTGCCTCTTCAGTTGAAAAAGTTGGCTCATATCCAAGTGTTGTAAAAATCCCAGCCATTACTTCTGTATCATGTTCATTCATTTGACAGCCGTATGTACGAATGTAAAACTTTCTTCCTGCGCCAAAATTGCGGAACTCTTCAGGTAAGCCAAAATCTCGTTCAATTTTAACTTCTTCTTTCCCACGCTTTTTCGCCAATTTCAAGGAAGGTGGTTGGTATACACTTTCAAAGTATTTACTATAATCTTTCTCTTCTTTTTTCGTAGAGGAATTTGCTTGTCGACTTGCTAATCGTTGTTGCTCGTTCATCGGTAATCTCCTTTCACCCTTAACTATACACACTCTGTAGTCCATTTTACTGCGCTTAGACCCATCTCAATGATGTTAGATAGCTTGAGAGATAACTTGCCCTTTGAAACTTGAGTAATCGATCTAATCATCCGTAAGAATGAAGTCTTCCCCACACAAATAGACATTCCCTTTTATTATTTCATCTTGTCCTACCCAAAAGCATATTGCTTTATCCCTATACACATTATCATAGTATAGAGCCTTTAGCCAACTTTAACGAAGAAGAAGCCTTATCCTATATTACATTTCACAGTTAATGAACATGCTATTTTTATACAACGATTTATATATTATTTTATCATTCTGAATTTTCTAAGTAAACAAATCTATTAATTATTTTTATTCACTCAAAAAGAAGGTTGCCAAGTGGCAACCTTCTCTCCGATCATTACATAAATTCAGCAACAAGCTCATCAAACATTTTCTGATCCATATTTAAATCAGCTTGCACTAAAGGCTTTTCACTATAGTCTTTTACAAGCTCTTGGTAAGAAGGCTGCTTTGTATTTTGATAAATTAAACCTGTTACTAACCCGTTCTTTTCCATTAATGTTTGCATAGCCATCATGCGGTTAGATGGATCATATCCTTCTACTGTACTTAGTTTCGTTAAATTCTCTTTAAACCAATCATAAGTATTTACTTTATTGTAAGTAACACATGGACTAAATACATTAATTAATGAAAAGCCTTTATGGTTAATACCAGCTTCAATAATTTGCGTCAATTCTTTTAAATCACTTGAAAAGCTTTGCGCCACAAATGTCGCACCAGCTGTTAATGCCATTTCCATAACATTTAGTGATGGTTCAATTGAACCTTGTGGTGTACTTTTCGTTTTAAATCCAGCTTCACTACGTGGTGAAGTTTGACCTTTTGTTAATCCGTAAATTTGGTTATCCATTACGATGTACGTAATATCAATGTTACGACGAATAGAATGGATCGTATGTCCCATACCAATCGCAAAACCATCACCGTCACCACCGGATGCAATAACTGTTAAATCACGATTTGCCATTTTCACACCTTGTGCAATCGGAAGAGCACGTCCGTGAATACTATGCAAACCATATGAATTAATATACCCTGAAATACGACCTGAACAGCCGATACCAGAAATAACAGCTAGCTCATCTGGATTTAAACCAACGTTAGCTGCCGCACGCTGAATCGCAGCCTGCACCGAGAAGTCTCCGCAACCTGGGCACCAGTTTGGTTTTACACTGTTACGAAAGTCCTTAAATGTTGCCATTTAATACAACCCCTTTTTTACATTCGTTGTAAATCTCTTTCGGCAAGAATGGATTTCCATCGTATTTTAAAAGATTAGAAATTTTCTCACCATTGCCAAGATTCATTTTCATAATGTTAGCAAGCTGACCAGTTGCATTGTTTTCTACTACTACAACACGCTTCGCTTTTTTCACAAGTGGATCGATTTCAGCTGTTGGGAACGGATGAATTAAACGTACATGGGCATGGTTTACTTTCATTCCTTCTTGTTCCAAACGCTGCATTGCCTCTTCGATCGCACCACGAGTTGAGTTAAAGCCAACTAACAATACGTCTGCGTCATCATGCTTAGCATTTTTGTAAATAGGGGTATTAAACTGCAAGTTCGCCATTTTACGGAAACGTTTGTCCATTTGATCTTTACGATTTAACGCTGATTCAGATGGTTTACCCGTTTCATCATGTTCTACACCTGTAACATGGTGAATACCATTTTTCATACCAGGTAAAACACGTGGTGAAACTCCATCTTCTGTTACTTCATAACGCTTGAAGTATGCTTTATTTTCACGTTCTGGTAATTCTATTTCTAAATCAAGCTTACCGCGACGAATTTCAACTTTATCTAACTTAAGTGGTTCTACTGTTTGCTTTCCTAAAGAAAGCTGTAGATCTGTTAAGAAGATAACAGGCACTTGATATTCTTCTGCTAAGTTAAACGCTTCTACAATATCATAGAAAGCTTCTTCAACTGTACTTGGCGCCATTACGATTTTTGGAATTTCACCATGCGTTCCGTAAATCATAGCCATTAAGTCAGACTGCTCTTGTTTTGTTGGTAAGCCCGTACTTGGACCACCACGTTGTGTATCAATGATAACTAGTGGTGTTTCAGTAATACCTGCTAAACCAATTGCTTCCATCATTAATGAAAGACCAGGACCAGCAGATGCTGTTAATGTACGAACACCAGCGTAGTTTGCACCGATCGCCATTGTACAAGCTGCGATTTCATCCTCAGTTTGGATTACTGTTCCGCCGACTTTCGGTAACTTTTTAATTAAATATTCCATAATTTCAGATGCAGGTGTGATTGGGTATGCGGACATAAAGCGAGCACCACCAGCTACCGCACCAAATGCGATTGCGTCGTTTCCAATCATAAACATGCGTTTCTTACCATCAGCTTTTTCAAGCTGCATCATGTTTACTTTCTCACCAAGCAATTCTTTCATATATTGAGAGCCGCGTTTAATTGCTTCCATATTCTTTTGAACGACTTGCTCCCCTTTACGACCAAAGATTTCTTCAACAACCTCTAAATAAGCTGTTTCGTCTAACCCTAATACCGAACTAGATGCCCCAACAGCAACCATATTTTTCATTAATGATGTGCCTAACTCTGAAGCAATATCTGTAAACGGTATCACATATAGATTTACATCTGTATTATCAGGTATTGTTGGATTAAATTTCGCATCCGCAACTACAATTCCGCCCGGACGTAGTTCGTGGAAGTTAAAATCAATTGTTTCTTGATCAAAAGCAATTAAAATATCTAAATCATCTGAGATCGCGCGTACTTCTGTTGTACTTACACGAATTTTATTATTTGTATGGCCGCCTTTAATACGTGATGAGAAGTGGCGGTAACCGTATAGGTAATATCCTAATCGGTTTAATGCAATACAGAAGATTTCCCCTGTACTTTCAATTCCTTCACCTTGTTGGCCTCCAACTTTCCATGAAAGTTGACTAATCATCTCCTACACCCCTTTTGGCTGCATTCATTGTAGTGTATTTTTTTACAGTATTAGTTTAGCATTTTTTATGCAAATAAACTACAATGGACGCAAATTATGCCTCTTCTGATTTCCCTTAATCTTTAGTATAATGCTATTTCGTTCACCATTCTAGTATTAGGTCTTAAAAAAATCAATAAATTACCGCGAGTAAAATTTATTTTTTCTGATTTTTTAGAAAATAATAATCAAAAAGTAATACAGTCAATAAAATTTTTATACAAAAAATGCTCTACCATTGATTCACTATACTTTTTACAAAGTTGGTTAATTATATTTTCATAATCCCTATATGCTTCTACACCTACAACAGTTTCTAAAATCCCATCAAAATCAGAACCAAACCCTATATTTTTTTCTCCACCTAATGAACAAATATATTCCACATGCCTTAATATATCTGCTATATTCGCTTGTCTTTCATTCGTTAAAAACTGTGGTACGAAAGTAATACCAATAATGCTATTTTTCTTTATAAGAGCTCTTATTTGTTCATCGGTTAAATTGCGTGGATGCCCACAAAGTTGATAACAGTTTGAGTGAGATGCAATTGGGTTTTCAGCAATTTCTATAACATCCCAAAAGCTTCTTTCATTTAAGTGAGACACATCCGTCCATAAATGTAACGTATTAAGTTCTTGTACAACCTGTCTACCAAATGTAGTTAAACCTGCCCCACGTGCCTCTAGCGCTCCATCCGCTAACAGATTGGCATAGTTCCATGTCAATCCAAAGGAACGTACACCTAAGCGATAAAACAAACGTAATTTCATCGCTTCTTTTCCAATTGCTTCGCATCCTTCTAATGTTAATAATGCTCCAATCTCGTCCTGTTTTAGCATGTTAATATCGTTTTTTGTCTGAATAAACTTCATTCCTGGTAGCGATAAAATTTCATTATGAAAAATATCTATCATTTGCAGCGCAACTTCAAAACGATTTTCATACGCTACTGTTTCTGGTACATATATAGCAAAGCATTGTATACTTCCTTTTCTTTTCTTTAATTGTTCAAATGTAATATGTAATTGTGAATCGTTTTGAAAGTCTTTTTTCCCCTTTGCACTCCATAACTGAAAGAGTACATCGCAATGCGCATCAAAAATTTTCATTTTCATTCCTCCATTACAAAAACAACCTGTTTGCATACATGCAAACAGGTTGTTTCAACTTAACGCGGTTCTACAATTAATTTTATTGCTGTACGCTCTTCACCATCAATCATAATATCTGTAAACGCTGGGATACAAATCAAGTCCAAACCGCTAGGCGCTACAAATCCTCTTGCAATTGCTACTGCCTTTACCGCTTGGTTCAATGCACCTGCACCAATAGCTTGAATTTCTGCTGTTCCGCGTTCGCGAATAACACCTGCAAGTGCACCAGCTACAGAATTAGGGACCGACGTTGCTTTAACTTTTAATATTTCCATTCCGCGTTTCCTCCTCGTTTCTATAAAAAGTAATAGCAATTATTTCACTTTAACTTATATTCACGAGGAATGACACGTATTCCTGCTAAATCCCTGTAATTTTTCTAAAAAATTAAAATATAAAAAATCCTCTAACTTTTCGTTAAAAATCAATCAAAAAACGGCTGGTCATCATTAATTAAAATACGCTCAATTTTCTTCGCTTTCCCTGTATTAGGATCCACATCAATTAACACTGCACTTAATTGCGTTCTACCATTCGTCACTTCAAAACGTACTGGTAAGTTCGTTAAAAACTTCTTCAATACCGCTTCGCGATCCATACCTAAAATCCCATCATATGGGCCTGTCATACCAACATCTGTAATATAAGCTGTTCCGCTTGGTAAAATACGATTATCAGCTGTAGGAACGTGTGTATGTGTACCTACTACCGCTGTAGCACGACCGTCTACGTACCAACCTAACGCCTGCTTCTCACTTGTTGTTTCAGCATGAAAATCAACAAAGATAATGTTTGTACGTTTTTTTGCAATGCTGATCAACTCATCCACTTTACGGAATGGACAATCGATTGGAGGAAGGAAAGTACGTCCTTGTAAGTTAATAACTGCAACTTCTGTTCCATTACAATTTACAAAGATAAGCCCTTTTCCCGGCGTCCCTTCTGGGAAGTTAGCTGGTCTTGCAAGATATTTTGCATCATCAATAAACTCAAATACTTCACGGTTATCCCAAGCATGGTTTCCAAGCGTAACCGCTTGTGCCCCGCACTCTAAAAAGTTTCGATATATTTTTTCCGTAATTCCACGTCCACCCGCAGCATTTTCTCCATTAATAATTGTTACTGTAGGTGTATATTTTTTCTTTAAAGCCGGTACGTACTGTTGAATCATGTCTCTACCAGGAGATCCTACTACATCCCCAACAAATAATATTCTCATATGTCTTACCCTTTCTATGTACTACATTTTTTATTACCATACTATAACGTGAAGCTATTTTCTTACAACAGTTACAATTTATCTATTATAAGTTTCTTTCACTTGCATACTGCTCATAAAGTGAAACTATAATCAGTGGGGCGTTAACGGGCAGTTTATCCCCCACCTAATTTCTTTGCTCAAGCCGAATTTTGAGGTGGGAGTTTTACTACCCGTTAACGCGGGATAAATAGTTTTTTTATTTTACCCAATTCCAACACAAAAAAATAAAGTGGTGTTTCACCACTTTATTTTGCGTATTCCACTGCACGTGTTTCACGAATAACAGTTACTTTAATATGTCCTGGATAATCCAGTTCATTTTCAATACGTTTTCGAATATCACGAGCTAAACGATGAGCTTCTAAATCATCAATTGTATCTGGTTTTACCAGAATACGAACTTCACGTCCTGCTTGAATTGCGAAAGATTTTTCTACGCCTTCATAAGACTCTGAAATTTCTTCTAACTTTTCAAGACGACGAATGTAGTTCTCAAGCGTTTCACTACGAGCCCCCGGTCTTGCAGCTGATAATGCATCTGCTGCTGCAACTAGAACTGCAATGATAGAAGTTGGTTCTGTGTCACCATGGTGAGATGCGATACTGTTTATTACAACAGGATGCTCTTTATATTTCGTTGCGAGTTCAACACCAATTTCAACGTGACTACCTTCTACTTCATGATCGATTGCTTTTCCGATATCATGTAATAGACCAGCACGTCTTGCTAGTTTTTCATCCTCACCAAGCTCCGCTGCCATAAGTCCAGTTAAGTATGCAACTTCCATAGAGTGTTTTAAGACGTTTTGTCCATAACTTGTACGGTATTTTAAACGACCTAAAATTTTAATTAAATCTGGATGTAAGCCATGAACACCCACTTCAAACGTTGTTTGCTCTCCGACTTCACGAATATACTCGTCCACTTCACGTCTTGATTTTTCGACCATCTCTTCAATACGCGCTGGGTGAATACGTCCGTCCTGTACTAGTTTATCAAGAGCGATACGAGCTGTTTCACGACGAATCGGGTCAAATCCAGATAGAATTACCGCTTCTGGTGTATCATCGATAATAAGGTCAATACCTGTTAACGTTTCTAACGTACGAATATTACGACCTTCACGTCCGATAATACGTCCCTTCATTTCGTCATTTGGAAGATTTACAACCGAAACGGTTGTTTCAGCAACATGATCAGCTGCACATCTTTGCATTGCAAGAGATAAAATCTCTTTTGCCTTCTTATCCGCTTCTTCTTTCGCGCGAACTTCACTTTCTTTTACCATAACGGCAATTTCATGAGAAACTTCACTTTCCACTTTACCAAGAATAATTGCTTTCGCTTGTTCGCGGGTCAGATTGGAAATGCGCTCTAATTCTGTTTGTTGCTTTTGAACTAACTCTCCCACTTTGCTTTCCAACTCTTCAATCTGTTGTTGTTTCGCTACAAGAGATTCCTCTTTCTTTTCTAACTGTCGCTCGCGCTTATCGAGCGTTTCGTCTTTACGATCAAGGTTCTCTTCTTTTTGCATTAAACGATTTTCTTGTTTTTGTAATTCGCTTCTACGGTCACGAATTTCTAATTCAGCTTCTGTACGAAGTGTATGAATTTCATCCTTTGCTTCTAAAAGCGCTTCTTTCTTAAGTGCTTCAGCATCACGATTCGCTTCGTCTAGAATACGTTTTGCTTCATTAGCTGCACCATTAATCTTCGCTTCAGCAATAGACTTTCGAACAAAAAAGCCAACAACTGCACCGACTGTTGCAAGCAAAATGGAGATGAGTATCCAAACTGTACTACTCATGATTTCACCTCCCCTTGCTATGAATGAAAAAAGACTGTCGGCATGTACATTGAATTACAACGTACAGCAAAGACCGTCGTCCCGCTTTTTTAAGGGACTTTCTTCATTTCACAATTAAAATGTCATATTATTATTTCGGCAAGATTTAAGTCTTACTCCGAATATTACTTCTCTTCTTGAGAAGAGTGTATCGTATATAAGAAAAAATATACATTCTCATTGTATCTATCGCAATTTTCATTGTCAAGCGTTGTCTACTTTTACTTTCTTTACCTTCAGCCCTGAATCTTATATGGATTAAAAAAACAGACGGCATATTATCCTGGAAAACCTTAGAAAATCCCAATTCATTCACTTAAAATATATGAATATTCCCCTTTACACATAGCCTTTTGGACAGAATAAATATTTTATCTCCAGCTATATACAACGCTTTCATAGTGGATTAAAAAAATAAAAGACACGGTCCCGTGTCTTTTATTTTTTAATCTTGACGAGTTGAATCTTCCGTGTCTTCAACACCAGAGTTTTCACCAATTCCGTGATGTTCACGAACAAAGAAGGCAATTTCCTCTCTTAAATCCGTATTCTCTTTTAAGAATTGCTTCGAATTTTCACGACCTTGCCCTAAGCGTTCTTCATTATAAGAGTACCAAGCACCGCTCTTTTGAACGATATCAAGTTCAGAAGCCATATCTAAGATTTCACCTTCTCTTGAAATACCTTCTCCGTACATAATATCAACTTCAGCAACGCGGAATGGCGGTGCTACTTTATTTTTAACTACTTTTACTTTCGTTTTATTACCAACGATGTCATTACCTTGCTTTAATTGCTCAGCACGACGTACTTCAAGACGGACAGTTGAATAGAATTTCAACGCACGACCACCTGGAGTTGTTTCTGGGTTCCCGAACATAACCCCAACTTTTTCACGAATTTGGTTGATAAAGATTGCGATTGTTTTTGATTTGTTGATTGCACCTGAAAGTTTACGAAGTGCTTGTGACATTAAACGTGCTTGTAAACCAACGTGAGAGTCACCCATGTCCCCTTCGATCTCAGCTTTCGGTACAAGAGCTGCTACAGAGTCAATTACGATAATATCAACCGCGCCACTTCGTACAAGTGCTTCTGCGATTTCTAGTCCTTGCTCCCCTGTATCAGGCTGTGATAATAGTAATTCATCTATGTTAACACCTAATTTTTGTGCATATACAGGATCCATTGCATGCTCCGCATCAATGAACGCTGCTTGTCCACCTTGACGCTGTACTTCCGCGATTGCGTGTAATGAAACTGTTGTTTTACCTGAACTTTCAGGTCCATAAATTTCAATAACACGACCACGTGGGTATCCGCCTACCCCTAGTGCCACATCAAGTGCTAAAGAACCACTTGAAATTGTAGAAATTCTACGCTCCGCTTGTTCTCCTAATTTCATAATTGAACCTTTACCGAATTGCTTCTCTATTTGTTTTAACGCCATATCTAATGCCGCTTGACGATCGCTCATTCAAAATTCCTCCTTAACTAAATTGCTAATCTTATTATACCTATTTTCAATTCAATTTGCCAACAAAAATCGAACATTTATTCGATTTTTTTATTTTAGATCGAATAAAACTAGGTTTTCCAACAAAAAAAACTAGAAGAAATTTATATCTCTTCTAGCTTTTTAAATAAATGATAAAATCCATATTTTGTAGAGCGTTCTCTAATTTGTTGACGACTTCCACTTAAATTAAGCGAGAAGACTACAGCTGGTTCATCTTTAATCGCCAATCCAATAAATACGGTTCCTGGTTCTTTATACTCTGAAGCATCCGGTCCTGCCACCCCAGTGAAACTAATCCCGATATCTGCTTTTAACAGTTTCTTTACATTTTCAGCAAGATAACGAGCACACTGTTTACTAACCGCGCCGTCAGTGCGTAACACTTCTTCAGGCACATGTAAAATTTGTTGCTTCACATCATTTTGATAACAAATGACACCGCCTTTAAATACAGACGAGACGCCAGCATTTTCTGTTACTTGATTTCCAAAAAGACCACCTGTTAAACTTTCTGCACATGCTAAAGTTAACCCTTTTTCCTTCAATAGCCTTATTGCCTTGTAATGAAGGAAATCTTGGTCATATCCGTAGAAAAATTCTCCTACTCTTTCTAAAATCAAATCTTCCACATGCTGAATCAGTTTCTCCGCCTCATCAGCATTTTGATGTTTGGCAGTTAAACGTAATGTCACTTCTCCATCATTTGCGAGTGGTGCAATGGTTGGGTTCGTTTGACCATCAATTAAATCTTGAACTTTCACTTCTAATTGAGATTCCCCAATACCAAAAAAACGAAGAACACGAGAATAAATATTTTCCCCCGTTGTAAACTTACATAAAAAAGGCTCTACGTAACTTATATACATCGGCTTCATTTCTTTTGGTGGTCCTGGTAATAAAATATAAACTTTTCCGTTCTTATTTAACCCCATACCAGGCGCCATACCGTGATCATTCGCAAATACAGTCGATCCATTTAAAACGAGCGCCTGCTTTTTATTATTCTCCGTAAATTCACGGCCTGTACGCTTAAAATAATCGCTTATCGATGTTAATGCCTTTTCATCATACACAAGCTCTTCATCTAAATTAGATGCTATTGTTTCTTTCGTTAAATCATCTTTTGTCGGTCCTAATCCACCTGTAAAAATGAGCATATCAGCTCGTTCTTCAGCCAATTCAATTGCCTTCTGTAATCGCTTGTTATTATCCCCAACAACAGTATGGTAGTACACGTTAATTCCGATTGAAGCTAACTTTTCAGATAAAAACTGGGCATTTGTATTTGCAATTTGTCCAAGTAATAATTCCGTTCCAACCGCAATAATTTCAGCATTCATCCCAATTCCCCCATAAACTTCTATTTTGAGTTTACAAAAGCATCTTTATTTTTCCAGAAATAATCCCATCCTGAAATAACGGTAAAGAATAATGCAATCCATATGAAAATATCTGCAACTGGAATATGAAGTAAACTTAACGGTACATCATGTAATAAGTATGCTGCAATCGCAATAATTTGTGTCCATGTCTTAATTTTCCCTAGCTGATTTGCTGCAACTACTTCCCCTGTCCCAGCAAGCACAAGGCGTAAACCTGTTACTGCAAACTCACGGCTTATAATTACAATAACGATCCAAGCAGGTACATATTGCATCTCTACCAATGTGATAAGTGCTGCAGAAACAAGTAATTTATCTGCTAACGGGTCAAGAAATTTCCCTAAATTCGTTACAAGATTATATTTCCTTGCATAATATCCATCAATCCAATCTGTAGCTGCAGCAATTATAAAGATTAGTGCTCCTACTAAATGTTGAATTGGTAAATTGACATCACCAATTGTATATGAGCCCCAGTTAAAGGGCGCTAGCATAATTACCATAAAAATTGGAATTAAGCAGATTCTAGATATTGTAATTTTATTTGGTAAATTCACAGCTATTCCTCCATCATGTCAAAAACATTTGTTCATTGAAAAAAGTCATCGAAGCGATGACTGTTATTGCGCAGGTTGCCCTATCCCTTGGTTTTTTATCACCAATCTTTGGTGATATTCTTTTTCTGGATCTAATGGGAAAGTAACCACTTGGCCATTCAGTTTAATTTCAACATTCGGTGCACTTCCAATATTAAGCCGCACTTCTTTTACTGTTGATAAATCACGTTTTTCTGTTTGACCACTTTGTACTGTAGTGTTTAGAATTTCGTTACCCGCATCATCTTTAACATCTACATAGCTTGCACCCTTCGCTGAAATTTCCAGTTCTAATGTTTTATTATTATGAATTTCCAAAGTAGATACCTTACCACTCGTTCCAACTACCTTCACTTCTTGTTGTCCAGTTGGTTGCACTGGTTGTTCCTCTTTCTTTGGCTCTTCTTTCTTTGGCTCTTCTTTTTTTGGTTCTTCCGCTTTCACTTCATCTTTCTTCGTATCTAGCGGAGAATCTTTTGCTTTTTGAACTTCAATTTTCTCACTTTGAGCATTCGGAACTTGTCTATCATCTTTTCCAGTTAACGCTTGAATAACAAACCAGACTACCACTCCAAATGCGATTACTAACAACACAATCAAAATTTTTGGCATATGATCTGCAATTGGCCATGATGAAGATTTTTGCATTGTTTCTTGTGTTTTTTGTCCAGTTGATACTTGTGGAACTTCACGATTTTCAGATTGTGGTATCGTACTCTGATATTCTACAAGCAGTTCCTCTCCATTTAATCCAACAGCATCTGCATATTGTTTAATGAATGCACGCGCATAAAAAGCTCCTGGCAACACATCATAATTGCCTTCTTCAATCGCTACTAAATGGCGTTTTTGAATTTTTGTAATCTCATGCAGCTGATCAATAGATAAGCCTTTCGCTTCTCTTGCTTCTGTCAGCTTTTGTCCTAATTCCGTCACTACTAACACCTCAATATTTCTTTAAAAGTCGAACATAGAGAAATTGTTTTTCGTACCTTGCTCAATTTCATCTACTAAATTATATTGAATTTCTTCATCATAATCGTTACGCAATTCGATAATATAATCAAAATCATCCAATGTGTATTCTGACTGACTCACAAACACATCCGGATGTTCCACAACTTTCGTTGCAGGCAATCTCATGATTTCACGAACGAGCTGCCAGTGTCTTTCATTGGCACGCTTTGTCGACACAATTCCATCTAGTATGAAAATATTATCGTCGCTATACTCATCTTCAATCAATTGGCTACGAACAGTTTGCTTAATGAGAGTAGATGATACGAATAACCATCTCTTATTTGCACAAACACTTGCGGCAACAATAGATTCTGTTTTTCCGACACGAGGCATTCCTCGTATCCCAATTAATTTATGACCTTCTTTTTTCATTATCTCCGCCATAAAGTCTACAAGCAATCCTAATTCATCACGCACAAATCGAAATGTTTTCTTATCATCTGCATCTCGTTGTATGTACCTACCATGTCTAACTGCTAGCTTATCTCTAAGCTTTGGCGGACGATATTTCGTTACCGTTATATTATCCATCGTATTTAAAATTGATTCAAGTCTAGAGATTTGTTCTTGATTATCACACATAAGCAAAAGTCCACGTCGTGCATTATCTACACCATTAATTGTGACAATATTGATGCCAAGCATACCGATTAACGAAGAAACGTCACCAAGTAAGCCAGGTCGGTTTTTATGTATTTCATATTCAAAATACCATTCAATCATCCAAGATCACTCCCCTACGCTTACTTTACACCTACGTACTATATTATATGATTTCACCTTAATAGGGAAGCTAAATGTATAATCTATTCCTCCTAATTACTATACAAAAAAAGTAGAGAGGAGCTTCTCCTCTCTACTTTTACTTATGTTGTACAAACTTCACCATTAAATTTGCGATTGTATGTTGCTCTTGTTCATCAGCAACTTTCCAAAGCTCAGACAATAATTTTTCTTGATCGTTGCGCGCTTCTACTTCATTTGCTAAATAATCACCAACACGAAATGCCATATCTGATACGGCACCACCATCAAGCCCTTTTCCCCCCGCTTGTTCTAAACGTTCTCCTAAAAAGCTCTTCCACTGATCAAAATTATCTAACACTGACATGTTTAAGCACCTCACTATTTTAGTAATATAATCATGCTTAATTTGTGCATTTTTTTATTTTTTATGTAAGAAATTTTTAGCAATGCCAACCGCCATTGACTCCAATAATTTGCCCCGTAATATAAGAAGCTCCTGGCGAAACAAGGAAAGAGATTGTTTTTGCTACCTCTTCGGGTAGTCCTATTCTACCTAATGGAATATCTTCAGCAATTTCATTTTTATCATCTTCTGAAAATACATGTAACATTTCTGTTTCGATCGCACCTGGCGCTACCGCATTAACGCGCAATCCACTTAAAGAAACTTCTTTCGCTAAAGCCTTCACATATGAATTTTGTGCACCTTTTACCATTGAGTACAGCACCTCACAAGACGCTCCTATTTGCCCCCAAATAGATGAAATAATGACAACATTACCACTTCTCCGCCCAATCATTGGTGGAAGTGCCATCGATAGAAGTCTATATAAACTCTTTACTTGAAGCTCCACCATATAATCTAATTCTTCATTAGTAACATCTGTTACTAATCCAAAGATACTCTTTCCAGCTGCGTATACAATAACATCAATAGGATGTTCGATTTGTCCCCACAATTTCTCCGCTCCATCGATAGAAGCTAAATTTGCTTGCACAGGAATCACTACATCAAATTCCTTTTGTAACTCCTTTACCTTCTCTTCGCTTTTATTGTAATGAATATAGACTGTGTAACCATCCTCAATTAACTGCTTCGAAATAGCAGAGCCAATCCCTCCGCTTCCTCCAGTTACTAATGCATACTTTTTCATAAATTCCCTCTCTTATCTTTTATGTATAAATAAATAATACCCTCATCTTACCATTTGGCAATAACCAAACGTTAGATGAGGGATATAGATACTGCGTTTTTCATTCACATATTACTTCACTTTTTTGGTAACACTTGGCAGACACTCATTTTCTCTTCAATTAATAATGTTTTTGCTGCTTGTTGTAGGTCTTGAACAGTTAATCCTTCTAACACTGTAAGAGCATCAAATAAACTAGATTCATTAAACGCATATCGTGTAAACTGATTTGCAATATATTCAGGTGAATTCAACGATCGTAAAAATCCGCCAATTTTCTTTTTCTTCACCCGTTCCAGCGCATTCTCATCTAACTGATCATAATTCGTTTGTAGTAAAATACCTTTTAATTGTTCTGCCAATTCATCAGGTTGCTTCGTATCTCCACCAACCATTGCAAAACCGAAGTTATTTTCTTCTGTATAGTCATACGAGAACGAATCATCAATAAGACCTTCATTATATAAAGATTCGTAATGAACTGACCCTTTTCCAAATAAATAATCTAAAAGTAATGTAAGCGCAATTTCTTGTTTTAAAAGGGCTTGCCCTTTTTCTTTTAAATTCGTTGCCTTAATACCAACTAAACATTTTGGAGTTTGGACTGGCATTGAAATAATCTTTTTCTTTTCATTTACTTCTTCTGGTTCCTCTTCAAAAGAACGAACAATTTCCGGTTGATTTTCGTAATCTTTTTTCGCTTGATTTTCACGAACTAAATCCATTGTTTTTTCAGGATCAATCGCTCCAACAACAAATAATAACATGTTGCTTGGATGGTAAAAAGTCTCATAACATTCATACAGTAGGTCTTTTGTAATTTTACTAATAGACTCAATCGTCCCTGCAATATCAATTTTAATTGGATGTTTCACAAACAAACTATCGATTAACCCAAAGTATAAACGCCAGTCTGGGTTATCTTGGTACATTTGAATTTCTTGACCGATAATACCTTTTTCTTTTTCAACCGTTTTTTCAGAGAAATACGGTTCTTGTACAAAGTCTAACAACGTATTTAAATTGCTTTCTACATTTGATGTACAGGAAAAGAGATAAGCGGTTCTTGTAAAAGATGTAAAAGCGTTCGCTGAAGCACCTTGTTTACTAAACAATTGAAACGCGTCATGGTCCTCTTTTTCAAACAATTTATGCTCAAGGAAATGAGCAATTCCATCTGGTACACGAGTCATGTCTTCTTTTCCAAGCGGAACAAATGTATTATCAACAGAGCCGTACTTCGTCGTAAATGTTGCAAATGTTTTGTTGAAGCCTTGTTTCGGTAAGATATATACGTCTAATCCATTCGGAAGTTTTTCATAATATAGCGTCTCTTTTAATTGCTCATACACAATTTTCTCCATTTATTCTCCCTCCGTTCCATGTAAAAAGTAAATTGTATCTAGTTCAATATTATTAGCAACTTTCACAATTTCTTCTTTCGTCACGCTTTCGATGCCCGTTAGCCATTCTTCAACTGGACGCGTACGCTCTGAAATCACCCCGTGATAAAGCATTTCAACAAAACCACGTGGTGTATCAATTGCCTCTAAGATTTGATTTTGAATTACACTTTTCGTTTGCTGAATCTCTTCCTCTGAAAAATCACCACTTTGCATTGCTTTCATCTGTTCTTTAATTATTTCAACAGCTTTTTCAAAGTTCTTCGCTTCAATCCCAGACATAACGAAGAGCAAACCTTTATGACTTTCAAATCTCGATGCTGCATAGTACGCTAAACTATTTTTTTCACGGACATTTACGAATAACTTCGAATGAGAAAACCCTCCAAATAATCCGTTAAACAATTGTAATGCAAAATAATCTTCATCTTTATACGTAATGAATGTGCGATAGCCGATATTTAATTTACTTTGCTTTAGTTCTTGTTTTTCAACAATTTCTTTTTCTTCATTATTTCGTTTATGAAGAAGTACATTTCTTTCTTTCCTAGCGCGAGGTGAAATCGAAAAATACTTATTTATAAGCTCCACAGCATCTTCTGAAATGTCACCAATGATATATAAATCCATTTCATCTTCAGCTAACACTTTTTGATAATATTGATACAAACTTTCATTTGTAATAGAAGCAACACTCTCTTTTTTCCCATTTGCACTTAAGCGATATGGTTCTACTTTGCACATTTCTTCAATTAAACGCTCGTTTGCATAACGCATTTTATCATCATAAGTAGCTTCAATTCGTTGCAAGAGTGCTCGTTTCTCACTTTCTACAATAGAAGATAGAAAACCGTCCCCTTCTGTCGCTGGATGTAAAACAATATCAGATAACATAGAAAGCGCCTTTTCAAATAACGGTGGTGCATCGCGTAAATATGTTTCATTTGCAATGTCTACATAAATAGAGATGATATGGTCTTCCCCTTTTTTACTTACATCTACCGCTAAAGAAGATCCATATAATTCTTCTAAATATTGACGAAGACGAATTACAGAAGGCAGTTTTTCTGTCGCACTTTGCAATACGTACGGCAATAGAGCACGCTCTGTCACCGTCTCCTCATTTAAAGGTGCTTTAAAACGAAATACAAAGGTATTTGTTTTAAATTTATCAGTCGGAATAATATGTACTCGCAAGCCACCTAATTCATGCAGTTGCTGTTCCATTAGTTTCATTAATAGCCCTCCTTTACGTATGTAGGAATATTCCTCTTCAATATACAGTTTTTAGAAATAAAAAATCAACTTTTCTTCCTTATTATGCTTACATTTGATTCTTTCTAAAAACTTTAATATGTAAGGAACATAGTAAAATTCCGTATTAAATATATTCTATGTAAAAAAGCCCGCACTAATGTGCGAGCTTTTCTTATACTTTCTAAATACTCATCGTTTTCCTTTTTCATAAGGCGTTCCTAATGCTTTCGGAGCTTCAGATCGTCCTACAAAACCAACAAGTGCTAATATTGTAAATACATACGGTAATATCGTTAAGAATACACTTGGAATTTCTTTTAATACAGGAATGGTACCACCTGTTATCCCAAGTGATTGAGCAAATCCGAAGAACAGCGCTGCTCCAAGAGCACCAAGTGGATTCCATTTACCAAAGATCATAGCTGCTAGCGCCAAGAAACCTTGTCCAGTAATTGTAGCACCTGAGAAGTTACCAGAAATCGACATTGCGAAGACCGCACCACCCACTCCTGCAAACATTCCAGATATACAAACTGCAATATAACGCATTTTATATACATTAATCCCCATCGTATCTGCTGCCATTGGATGTTCACCAACAGCACGAAGACGAAGACCGAACGGCGTTTTATAAATAATGTACCAAACAACAAAAGCTAAAATAATAGCAATATACGATGTTAACGGTACATTTGAGAAAAAGATTTTCCCGATTACCGGAATATCCGAAAGTCCTGGAACATCGATTTTTTCAATTCGGTATTGAATAAAATCAGTCTGTCCTTTACCAAAGATTTTCTTAATCGCAAATACTGTTAAACCGAGGGCCAAAAAGTTAATCGCTACCCCGCTTACTACTTGATCCGCGCGGAATGTAATGGATGCTACTGCGTGAAGAAGTGCAAATAACCCACTACCAATAGCTGCAAATAATAGTGCAATCCAAGGAGTCATTGCTCCCCACGTATCACCCATTAATAACGTTGTAACGATACCAGTAAATGCACCAAATAACATTAAACCTTCTAATGCTATATTTACAACTCCAGAACGTTCACTGAACACTCCACCTAACGCCGTAAAAATAAGTGGCGCTGCCGTATATAACGTACCAGTCACAAGAATGGCTAAAACATCTAAAAAGCTCATTTATTTTCCCTCCTTGCTCATGCGTGTAAGTGCCCAGCGTAAAACATAACTGCAAGCAACAAAGAAAATAATACATGCGATAATAACATTAATTAACTCAGAAGGTACATCTGCTTCAAAATTCATTTGTGGGGCTGCACTTTTCAAACCACCGAACAGTAAAGCCGATAATAATATACCAAATGGATTATTCCCTCCAAGAAGAGCTACCGCAATCCCATCAAATCCAATACCTGTAAACGAAGACATCGCTGTCATGTTTTGGAATGTACCAAGCCCTTCCATAGCACCACCAATCCCTGCAAACGCACCCGCAATCGTCATAGATAGCACAACATTTCGAGAAACTTTCATCCCCGCATACTGAGAAGCATGTTGATTAAATCCAACAGATTTCAATTCGTATCCCAATGTCGTTCTATCCAATAAGAACCACATAATAATCGCAATTAAAATCGCTACGATAATTCCCCAGTGTAAACGAGAACCATCCGTTAAAGAAGATAACCATTCAGAAGATAAAGAAGCACTAGATTTTATGTCATACGATTTCTCATTCGCCTCATGTAAAAAGCGCTTAATTAAATCATACGTCACATAAAGTGCAATATAATTCATCATGATTGTTACGATTACTTCATTTACTTTAAATTTCCCTTTCAAATATCCCGGGATAAATCCCCACAAACCACCAGCTATCGCCGCTACTAAAATTGACAACGGAATATGTAAAATTGCCGGTAATGATACTGCATATCCAAACCAAACAGCAGCAAGCCAACCAACTAATAATTGCCCCTCTACTCCGATGTTAAAAAGACCTGTACGGAATGCAAATGCCACAGAAAGTCCTGCTAACACAAGCGGAATCATCGTACGTAATGTCTCACCAATTGCTTGCGGATTTCCAACCATTCCTTCCCAAAGCGCTGCATACCCAACAATTGGATCATATCCACTAACTAACATTACAATGGCACCAACAAGTAAACCAAAAATAACGGATAATACAGGAACTAAAATGTTAATTGTTCGCTCCGTTAAAAATTTTTTAGCCATTTGTATTCACCTTCTCTTTCTCCGTTCCGCCAGCCATCAACAAACCAAGCTGTTGTTCATTTGTTTCTTTCGCATCGACAATTGCTACAATTTTCCCTTCATATATAACAGCAACTCGATCACTTACATTCAAAATTTCATCCAGTTCTAGCGATAGAAGTAATACTGCTTTCCCATTATCTCTCTGCTCGATTAATTTTTTATGAATAAATTCAATCGCACCTACATCTAAACCACGTGTTGGCTGTGCCGCAATTAATAAATCCGGATTACGATCCACTTCACGTGCGATAATTGCCTTTTGCTGGTTTCCACCAGATAGTGCGCGAGTTAAGGTTTGTTCACTAGGTGTACGTACATCAAACTGTTCAATAAGCTCTTTTGCTTTTTGTGTGATTTTACTAAAGTTTAAAATCCCTTTCTTTGAGAATGGGTTTTTATAGTACGTTTGCAAAACTATATTATCTCTAACAGAAAAATCAAGCACAAGCCCGTGTTTATGACGGTCTTCTGGAATATGACCAATTCCTTCCTCTGTAATTCTTCGAACAGGCCAATTCGTTATTTCTTTTCCTTTAATTGCAATAGAACCTGACTCAACTTTTCGTAAACCAGTAATTGCCTCTATTAATTCACTTTGTCCATTTCCATCAATCCCTGCAATACCAACGATTTCTCCTGCACGAACAGTTAAGTCAAGGCCTTTTACAGCAGGTAATTGGCGTGCATCATGAACGACAAGATTCGCAACAGACAGAACCTCCTCTTTCGGTTTGGCCCCTATTTTTTCTGTTTTAAAATTCACTTGACGTCCGACCATTAATTCTGCAAGTTTATGTTCATCCATTTTCGCAACGTCAACTGTACCAATTCCTTTACCTTTACGAATAATTGTGCAACGATCGCAAACTTCCATAATTTCTTTTAATTTATGTGTAATAAGAATGATAGATTTTCCTTCTTGCACAAGCTTTTTCATAATTTGAATCAACTCATGAATTTCTTGAGGAGTTAACACTGCAGTCGGTTCATCGAATATTAAAATCTCCGCACCACGATAAAGCGTCTTTAATATTTCAACCCTTTGCTGCATCCCAACCGAAATATCTTCAATCTTTGCATTTGGATCAACAGCTAAACCGTACTGTTCAGATAATTGTTTAATTTCTTTTGCAGCCTCTTCAACAGCTATTTTCCCTTTTCTCTTCGGCTCATTTCCAAGAATGATATTCTCTGTAACTGTAAAATTATGAACAAGCATAAAGTGCTGATGGACCATCCCAATTCCAAGGTCATTTGCTATATTCGGATTTGTAATTTTTACAGGGTTTCCTTTAATTTTAATTTCGCCCTGTTCTGGTTGATACAAACCGAACAGTACATTCATCAACGTTGATTTCCCTGCACCATTTTCTCCAAGTAAAGCGTGTATCTCTCCCTGTTTTACTTGCAGCGTAATATCATCATTCGCTACAATGCCTGGGAATACTTTTGTAATATTGTTCATCTCAATTACGTATTCCATTTTGTTCCTCCTTCTAGCAGGGAACACTCCCTAATTACACTCTATTAAAAGTATTTTTATATATACAAAGGTTAGTTCTAAGAACTAACCTTTGCTATTGCTCTATCATTATTTCTTTAGAGCAGCTTCGTATGCTTTATATTCATCATCAGTCGCAGGTACTTTAATTTCACCAGCAGTGATTTTCTTCTCAAACTCTTCTACTTTTGTTAAAATTTCTGGGTTTACTTTTTTCACATTATCAGTTGATTTCGAGATACCAACACCATCATCTTTTAAACCAAACTCTTCTACTTTACCGCCTTTTAACTTACCATCTTTCGCTTCTTGTGCTACTTTTGCAACTGCAATATCAACACGTTTCACCATAGAAGTTAAAGTTACGTTTTCAGGCATACCTTCTTGATTTTGGTCACGGTCAACACCGATTACCCAAACATTTTCACCTTTTTTCTTACGGTTTTTCGCTTCTGTGAATACACCGTTACCAGTTGCACCTGAAGCATGGTAAATTACGTCAACGCCTCCACCGTACATCGCTGAAGCTAATATAGATCCTTTTTCTGGCTTATCAAATGCATCAGCATATTGTGATACGATTTCGATATTTGGGTTTACTGCTTTTGCACCAGCTTTGAAACCTGATTCAAATTTTGTAATTAATGGACTCTTCACGCCACCAACAAATCCAACTTTATTTGATTTTGTTGTCATTGCTGCTACAGCACCAACTAGGAATGAACCTTCATGGTCTTTAAATGTAATACTTGTTACATTCGGTTCTTTCACAACAGTATCTACAATTGCAAATTGCTCTTTCGGATATTGTTTTGCAACCTTTTCAATCGAGTCTTGCATTAAAAATCCAATACCAAACGTTGTATTATAATGATCTTTCGCAAATTTCGTTAAATTCGGAATGTAATCAGCATCTTTACTTGATTGAAGGTAACGATATCCTTCATTTTTCTTTAAATCGTTGTCTTTACCAAATTTCGTTAAACCTTCCCAAGCTGATTGGTTGAATGATTTATCATCAACGCCCCCAACATCTGTAACCATACCAACCTTAAACTCTTTATCCCCTTTTTTGTCACTATCCGCTTTATCCGAGTTACCACATGCACCTAACACTGTACTTGCCGCTAACGTTAACGATAATAAAAGACCTGTTTTTTTCTTCATACTAGAAACCCCTCCTGAAATGTTTTGTCTAATGATTCATACGCTGCTGTCCCTTACTTCTTGCTGTCACCTCCCTAAAAAGGAACTTCCCTACATACGCTTTCTTAATACGTGGAAGCTAAACTTATCAGCTCTAAAGTAATTAATAGAATATAAGATTGGCTCATCATTTTGATCATAGTGCATTTGTTTTAAAACTAGCAGTGCCGTTTCAGGTTCACATTCTAAAATCGGTGAAATTTTCGGGTGATAACCAATCGGTTCAATGTGAGCAACTGCGTACGTGATACGCTTGTGCGTATTATTATGTATTACTGTAAGCAGCGATTCCTCATTGTATCCCGATAAATCTGGTAATATCTCTTTTGCCAGTTTATCAATACAATATACAACTGGTTCCCCATCCGCTGTACGAACACGTTCAATCATTACTGCGCTAAAACCATCTTCACAATCAAATTTCTCTTTTTCTTCTTCTGTTAAAGTTGTTGTAGATGATGATAAAAAGATTGTTCCTGGTGTTTTCCCCACACTAGAAATCATATCTGTAATACTAGAAAGTTGCTCTATTCCAGAAGAAAATAACGGCTTCGCATTTACAAATGTCCCTACACCATGTCTACGAATAACAACATTTTCTTCTTCTAAAATACGCAGTGCTTCCCTTAAAGTTGCCCTACTTACACCAAGTTCTTTCGCTAGATCAAACTCTGAAGGTAACTTTTGTTTTTCTTTGTAAGCCCCATCTTTAATTTTTCCTTTGATGTGATCAATCACCCGCAAATATAGGTGACGACTATCGGATTTTACTGACATAAGACTCCCCCGCATTTCAATTATTCGACCTCTGATGTAAGACTTCTTTTCTCTTTTTTCAACTTACAACATAGTATAAATTACTAAATACTAAAAATAAGCGTAATTATCGAATAAATATTAATAATTTTTCAAGATGAAATTTTCACACTTTATTCCATAAAAAAAACTTTGCACCATAAACATTCCTCATATCGAGAAAAAGTTCGGCACAAAGATTCCTTACATCCTTTGTTACACACTTTTCCCCTCATAGTCTAGCAATTCATGGTTGCCAGGTAGAAACTTATGGACCTTATCTCCAAGATTATATGAGGTAGTGGTTCTTTTCGAAGTAATCTTACCACTTGCTCCCATATGTGTCAACAGAATTCAACATTTTTCTACATTAAATATCGAACGTTTAGAAAATCAAAACGATAAGCATTCGTATTCTAAAGAGCCCTCCGTTATGTAAGCACTTTCTTTTCTATTGACTATAGTATATAACAAAAACAGCATATAAAAAAGCCTAATTGTAAAAACAATTAGGCTTTTTTTAAGAACTTTTTTCTTGCACATCTTTAATGAGTACTCCCCTTGGTTTACTACCTTCATAAGGACCTACTACACCATTCATTTCCATGGCATCAATTAAACGAGCTGCTCGCGTATATCCTACCCTAAATCTACGTTGTAACATAGAAACAGATGCTGTTTGCATTTCTACTACAAGCTGAACCGCTTCATCGTATAATTCATCTTCTACTTCCTGCTTTGTTTCAGGAACATCTTGTGGAATCATATCCTCTTGATATTGCGCTTTTTGCTGCGCAATAACAGATTCTACGACTCTCTCAACTTCATCATCTGATAAAAACGCCCCCTGTACACGAACAGGTTTCGATGCACCAATTGGTATGAACAACATATCTCCACGACCTAGCAACTTCTCTGCACCACCACCGTCAAGAATCGTTCGAGAGTCTATTTGGGAAGATACAGCAAATGCAATACGCGATGGAATATTCGCTTTAATAACACCCGTAATAACATCAACTGACGGACGCTGAGTCGCAATAATTAAATGAATACCAGCAGCACGTGCCATTTGTGCTAAACGCATAATCGCATCTTCTACATCCGAAGAAGCAACCATCATTAAATCAGCTAACTCGTCCACAATTACCACAATATATGGTAATTCAGGTTGTTTCGCTTCCGATTGGCTATTATGTTCTTTAATATAATCGTTATACCCTTCAATGTTACGCGTACCGCTATGCGCAAATAATTCATAACGACGCTCCATTTCACTCACAACTTTCTTCAAAGCCTGTGACGCTTTTTTCGGATCAGTTACAACTGGTGTTAATAAGTGCGGAACACCGTTATATACATTTAACTCTACCATTTTCGGATCAATCATCATTAATTTTACTTCATGCGGTTTCGCACGCATTAAAATACTTACAATAATTCCATTAATACATACACTCTTTCCACTACCAGTCGCACCAGCTACTAATAAATGGGGCATTTTATTTAATCGTGCCAATACAGCCTCTCCTGTAACATCACGTCCAAGACCGATTAATAACTTCTCTTCTGGGTGGTTATTCGCCTTTGAATCAAGAACTTCTCTCAGCGTTACCATAGAAACTTCTGAATTCGGAACCTCAATCCCTACAGCTGATTTCCCGGGAATAGGTGCTTCAATACGAATGTCTTTCGCTGCTAAAGCAAGCGCCAAATCATCACTTAAACTAACAATTTTACTTACCTTTACTCCCATATCAGGATACACTTCATACTTCGTAACTGCAGGACCTCTATGTACTTTTGTTACTTTCGCTTTCACACCAAAACTTTGGAATGTACGTTCCAATTTACGAGCATTTTCATAAATTTCCGCATTTTCATTTGTAACTTGCTTATTTTGGGGAAACTTTAATATATCAAGCGAAGGAAGCTTATAATCTTTATTTTCCACATTAGAAAATTGCATAGGAGGTGCTTTCGTTTCACCTTCTAGCGATTCAACGATTTTTTCTCCTCGTTTCTTTTGAGATTGTTCTTCTGGCGTAGGTGGAACTGCCTCTTCAATAAACGGAGGAGTGATTAAATCATTTTCTTCTATCTGCTTTTCCGTCTCTTCACTTACTGGATAATTCTCAGTAAAATTTGAAATAATTGGTGGACCAATTTCTATTTCTTCTACTGGCTCAATAGCTTCTTCTTGTTCAGCAACACGTTCACGTCTCTTGCTTCTTGTTGTTTTTTTCTTTTCAGTTTGCTCGGCGACCCTTTGAGATTTCCAATCTTTATAATCCCCTTGCATTACTTGAAATTGACTTCTAAGAATTCTCCCTACCGGAGCAAGTACTTCTCCAATGTGCTTATTTGTTATACAAAGTATTCCAAGAATAACTAAAATAATTCCAATGATATATGCCCCTACTTCGTCAAATAAGAAGTAGCACGTTGCGAACATCAGTGCACCGAACATACCACCACCTAAATGAACACTATCCGGGCCCTTTTTCATTTCAAGGAAGAAGTAATCTTTTGTACTAACAATTACAGAAGTATTTTGCACAGCTCCATCTTTCGTAAGAAGGTTAAATAATGTAATATGACTAAACATTAATATTGCTAGTACAATTAAATAAACACCTATTAACCGTTTATTTAAAAGGTTTGGCCATCCACGCTTTATTACAAATGCAACAGATAAAGCTATTACACCTAACACACCAATTATGTACCACTCACCAAAGAAGAAGCGAAAAAATAACACAAACGATTTACCTACAACACCTAGCTGTAAAATCGTAATAATTGAAAGTGCAAAAAGAGTCAACCCGACGATTTCATAATACAAAGTTGGCTTTATCGTACGTCTTGCCTTTGCCTTCGTCCCTCTTTGCTTTTGTTTTGCCATTTCTTCACCTCGTGTTCTAAAAATTAAGTACAACTTCCTTATAAAAAAGTTCTACTTATATGTCTTTCTCTCTATTTTTCAGGTCTTTATATCTTCTATTTTTACACTTCTTGTAAAATGTTAAATAAACAGAAGAAAGCAGCCTACTCATGGCTGCTCAACCGTCTTGTTTTGTATATTATACCATAGCTCCTAAACAAAATCCTTCTTTTTGCTAAAAGGTAATTTTCTGTCCAGGCTCAAAATCTAGGTAGTGAGACGGATTCGTACTTAATACACGTACAATAGAGTAACATTGATTATCCTCCTCAGAAACCACTAATTCCACGCCATTTATATTCACAACTTTTTGGCTTTCGCATTGTGAATAATCGGCCGGATACACAAGTTGCTCCGGCATAATTGTATATAAAATCATTGTAGCATTGTCCCTTCTGCACTATTATCCATGCGTTCATCAATTAATTCGTTTAATTTTCGAAGTGCGCTACCAATACCACCGACACCATCTATAAGACCATACTTCACTGCATCTCCACCTATTACATTCGTCCCAATATCTCGCGTCAAATTCCCTTTTGCAAACATAAGCTCTTTAAAACGATCTTCCGTTACTTTCGAATGCTTTGTCACAAATCGAATGACTCTTTCTTGCATTTTATCCAAATACTCAAATGTTTGCGGCACACCTATAACAAGACCTGTTAAACGAATCGGATGAATTGTCATCGTCGCTGTTTCGGCAATAAATGAATAATTAGTCGAGACCGCAATCGGTACACCGATTGAATGCCCTCCTCCTAAAACAAGAGATACAGTTGGTTTTGAAAGCGAAGCCACCATTTCAGAAATCGCTAACCCAGCTTCAACGTCACCTCCAACTGTATTTAATATTAACAGTAAACCTTCAATTTTTGGATTTTGTTCAATCGCGACAATTTGCGGAATGATGTGTTCATATTTTGTTGTTTTATTTTGTGGTGGCAACTGAATATGACCTTCCACCTGCCCAACAATTGTTAAGCAATGAATACGCGATTCATTCATTTGTGGTACATTCGTCTGTCCAAGTTGCTGAATTTTCTCCACTATAGAAGCCTCTTTTGGAACTTCTTTCGGCTCAGCTTCTTTTTCTTCATTTGTATAACGATCACGTTCTGTCATATCGCATCCCCTTTCACTCGTATATAACTATTATTTCTTAAGTTATAAATTTCATTCGATAGGGTTAAAAAAGAAAAAGATCACCTGTAAAGGTGACCTTCTTTATACTTCCATAATAATCGGTAAAATCATTGGCTTTCTCTTCGTTTCTTCGTACAAGAACTGGCCTAATAATTCACGAATATTTTGTTTCAACATAGACCATTCAATTGTATACTCTTTAATTGATTGTTCAACAATCATACGTACAATATCTGTGGATCGTTCGATTAATGCTTCTGATTCACGAACATATACAAAGCCGCGTGAAATAATTTCTGGACCAGAGATTATTTTCTTTTCATCCTTACCTAGTGTTACAACAACAACTAAAATTCCATCTTGAGATAACATCTTTCTATCTCGAAGAACGATGTTACCGACGTCACCTACACCTAATCCATCAATTAAAACATTGCCAGCTTGCACTTTACCAACTAATTTTGCTTCATCGTCACCAAAAGCAATTACATCACCTTTTTCTACGATAAAGATATTCTCTCTCGTAATACCTACATCTTCCGCTAAATATGCATGTGCTTTTTGCATACGAAACTCACCATGTACGGGTACAAAATACTTCGGCTTCATTAAATTTATCATCAGCTTTAATTCTTCTTGGCTACCGTGACCTGAAACGTGAACTTTTCTTTCACCGTAATAAATAACCTCAGCACCAGCTCTAAATAACAAGTCAATAATTTTTGATACAGATATTTCATTTCCTGGAATTGGAGAAGCTGCAATAATAACAGTATCACCTTTACGAATTGAAATTTGTTTGTGAGCTTGCTTCGCCATTCTAGAAAGGGCTGCCATCGGTTCCCCTTGACTACCAGTCGTTAAAATAGCTACCTTTTTTTCCGGGAAATTGTCTATTTCTTGTAATGAAATAACCATACCTTCTGGAACATCTAAATAACCAAGACGTCTTGCAATATCTACCACTTTTACCATGCTACGTCCTACTACTGCTACCTTCCTTCCAGTTTCAGCAGCTGCATCAAACACTTGTTGAATACGATGTACATTGGAGGCAAATGAAGCAACAATAATACGTCCTTCTGAACTATAGAATACTTTAGAAATCTCTATACCAACTTCTTTTTCCGAACCTGTATAACCAGGACGTTCAGCGTTTGTACTATCAGATAACAAGCAAAGCACGCCTTCATTTCCAATTTGCGCCATTTTCCCAATATCTGCTCCACTATTTCCGATTGGAGTTTGATCAAATTTAAAGTCTCCTGTATATACTACAGCACCTTTTGATGTATGGAAACAAACACCCACAGAATCCGGAATACTATGTGTCGTTCCGAAGAATGACACAGTTGTTGAATTAAACTCTACTGTTGAATTCGAGTCAATTGTTTGTAAGTCTACACGGCCTAACATTCCTGCTTCGCCAAGCTTTTCTTGTATAAGTCCTACCGTTAATTTCGTCGCATATACTGGAATAGATAATTTACGAAGCACATAAACAATTCCACCAATATGATCTTCATGACCATGGGTAATAAATAGTCCTTTTACTCGCTCTTGATTTTCTACTAAATATGTAATGTCAGGAATAACAATATCAATCCCAAACATTTCATCTCCCGGGAACATCAATCCTGCATCTACAATAAAGATTTCAGAATCAATTTCAACACAGTACATGTTTTTTCCGATTTCACCTACTCCGCCAAGCGCAAATACTTTAACAGACTCATTCTCTTTTCTCTTCATGTTGTTGCCTGGTTTAAAAATCTTGCAAACACTGATTTCACTAAAATTGCAGAGACACCAGGGGAAACTCTACAACCACCATATATTCACCGTCCAAGACGAATGTCCTTACCGTTATGCGATATCATGTCCTTGTTAATTTTTTAAACCAGGTTTCACCTCTCTTTCATTATATAAATCAAATATCTTATTCGATATGATATGAAAATTTCATTGAATCGTAATTTTTACCAATTTTGCTAAGCATACCCGTACTAAGCTACTTAGCCATATTATACCTGATACAAGAAATAGAACACAAGTTAAATTATGCGAAAGACAAGAGAAGACGCTAAAGTGAGGCTGTAATTTTCGGGGGGGATTTTCATATCATACTCACTATTTTTCCTACGTAATAGGAGTTTAATGGAAAAATATTCATGTAAGTTCTTTACATAAACATGAAACGATATTCACTAAAAAAATCTTATCTCTGTACTCCGTTTCTAACTAATCCTACACTCTGCCATCGCCTTCTTATTACAGCCTATTAACTATAGCTAATTTTCACCACTTACATATAGTTAGTCAAAATAAAAATGACCTAGTTTCACACTAGGTCATTTTTATTAACGAGGAATAGATTGCATTACAGATTGTAACGTTACTCTTTCTTCTTCCGTTAATGGAAGAAGTGGTAAACGTACAGAACCTACATCTAATCCAACCATTTGTAATGCTGTTTTTACTGGTGTTGGGCTTGGCGCCATAAATAGTGCATCCGTTACTTTTACTAGTAATTGATGTAATTTCTGCGCTTTTTTGAACTCTCCAGCTTGGAATGCAGCAATCATTTCTTGCATTTCATTCCCGATAACATGAGATGCTACAGAAACAATACCTTTTGCTCCAATTGCCATAGCTGGTAATGTTAAACCATCATCACCGCTGTATACTGCAAAGTCGTCCGCTGTTTTTTCAATGATTTCTGTCATTGTTAACACATCGCCGCCTGCATCTTTAATCGCAACAATGTTTTCTATTTCTGATAAACGAACAACTGTATCAACGGAGATTTGTACAATAGATCGCCCTGGAACATTATATAGCATTACCGGAAGCGGCGTACTTTCAGCGATTGTTTTAAAGTGCTGGTACATCCCTTCTTGACTCGGTTTGTTATAATACGGTGCCACTAGCATAACTGCATCAACACCAACTTCAGTTGCCTTTTTTGTTAAATCAACAGAAGCATGCGTATTATTGCTACCTGTTCCAGCGATTACGGGCACCCTTTTATCGACAACAGATACGACATGGCGATATAACGCTACTTTTTCTTCTGATGTTAATGTAGGAGATTCTCCAGTCGTTCCTCCTACCACGATTGCTGTTGTACCGTTATCAATTAAATAATTTACCAATTTCGTTGTCTTTGCAAAATCGATATTATCGTTTTTATCAAACGGTGTTACCATCGCGGTTGCAATTGTCCCAAAATCTATCATGATCTCACTCCTTATTGTTCCAGTTGCTTTTCTTTTGAAAGCTCAAATGCACTATGTAATGCATTCACAGCCTCCACTAAATCGGCTTCTTTTACAAGAACCCAAATTGTCGTATGACTATCTGCTGATTGCAGAATTTGAATACCTTTTTCCGCTAAAGCTGTGACAATTTTCGCTGTAACCCCTGGAATACCTGCCATTCCAGCACCAACGATAGAAACCTTCGCACAATGCTCTGTTACAACTGGATCATATCCAAGTTGCTTTAAAACCTCAACTGCACGCGCTGATACACTATCCTTTACTGTGTAAGCTACACCGGTAGGAGAAATGTTAATTAAGTCCACACTAATCCCTTCATTAGCCATTTCTTTAAACACGTGTTGTTGTAAATCATATGCAGTTTCTTTTGCAAGCACTTTAATTTGCGTTACATTTGACACATGGGCAATCCCTGTAACAGGACGCTCTTCTACATCCTGCCCTTTTGTAGCACCATCATATGCCGCAATAAGCGTACCTTCACTATCAGAATACGTAGAACGTACACGAAGTGGTACTTTTGCATGCATCGCAATTTCAACCGCACGCGGATGAACAACTTTCGCACCTTGATAAGCCATGTTACAAATCTCGTTATATGTTACAGTTTGAAGATGACGCGCATCTTTTACGATACGAGGATCCGCAGTCATAACACCTTCAACATCTGTGAATATATCGATATATTCAGCATGAAGCGCAACACCTAATGCTGAAGCTGAAGTATCACTACCTCCGCGGCCAAGTGTTGTCGTATCTCCATTTTTCGTTTGACCTTGGAATCCAGTAACGACGATAACATCTACATTTGCTAACTCTTCATGTATACGATCGCAATTCATTTCAATAATCTTAGCATTCGTAAAGTCATTATTCGTTACAAAACCAGCTTGTGCACCATTTAATGCTGCTGCTTTTATACCATTCTCATTCAACATGTTAGAGAAAACAATTGCTGAGATTAATTCTCCGCATGATAATAATAAATCTTGCTCACGTTTAGAAATATTAGATTCCTCTTGATTTACAAGACTTAATAACGTATCAGTTGCGTACGGTTCACCTTTACGGCCCATTGCTGATACGACAGTAACTACTTTATAACCAGCAGCTAACGATTTTTTTATATGGTGAAGCGCATGCTTACGCCCATTGTCATCACGTACTGATGTTCCACCAAATTTTTGAACAATAATTTTCATATTTTGCACCTTCTCTTAGCCGTTTACACTAATTGTAATTTTACTAAGCGCTCTGCAATTTGAACAGAATTCCATGCAGCGCCTTTTAATAAGTTATCAGATACGACCCAAAGATGGAATCCTTTATCATTATTTAAATCTTTACGGATTCTTCCAACGAATACTTCGTTTTTACCTACTGCAGTAGCTGGCATTGGATATAACTGCTCTGCTGGATTATCTTGCAGTACAATACCTTCTGCATTTGCAAGTAAGTTTTTCATTTCTTCTACTGTTACGCCTTCTTTATCTACTTCAATGTACACAGACTCGGAATGACCCGATACAACTGGTAAACGTACACATGTCGCAGCTACTTCTAATTCAGGCATATGCATAATTTTTTTCGTTTCATTAATCATTTTCATTTCTTCAAATGTAAATCCATTATCTTGGAATTTATCAATCTGTGGAATAGCATTAAAAGCGATTTGGAAATGCTTTTCGTCACCTGATACAGGTAAAACATTCGCCTTTACTTCTTCGCCATTTAAGATTGCTTGTGATTGTTCATGAAGTTCTTCAATAGCTGCCGCACCAGCACCTGATACAGCTTGATATGTGGAAACGATTACTCGTTTTAAACCATATTGCTGGCGAACTGGCTCAAGAGCTACTACCATTTGAATTGTAGAACAGTTTGGATTTGCAATAATACCATTATGTTCTTTTAAATCATTTTCATTTACTTCAGGTACAACAAGTGGCACGTTTTCTGTCATACGGAATGCACTTGTATTATCAACAACAATTGCACCGCGCTTTGCTGCTTCTGGCGCTAATTGTTTCGATACAGATCCACCTGCACTAAATAGTGCAATATCTACTCCTTCAAAACTTTCAGGAGTTGCCTCTTGAACTGTAAATTCTTCGCCTTTAAATACAAGTTTCTTACCTGCAGATCGTTTAGATGAAAGTAACGTTAACTTCCCAATTGGAAATTCTCGTTTCTCTAAAGTATTTAACATTTGTTCACCAACTGCGCCGGTTGCTCCAACTACAGCGACATGAAAAGTTTTTTGCTTTTCCATCACTATGCCCCTTTCTAGATACCAATCCTTCTATAACTTAGAATTAGAAGGAGCTTACAATGCCCCCTCTAATCTTAATAACGTTAATTTTATCGTATTCTACAGTAAGAATGATGGTTTCAACAAAAATTGTACGTTTTTTTTCGTTTTTTAATTCATATATCTGAATTTTTCTACAACAACAGGTTGTAATTGTTTTCCTTGTAACGCTTCTAATACTGTATCTTCAAGTAACTCCATACGAGCTACCATTGAGTTCGGTTTTTTCTCTGGTGCATCTTGGCCGAATGGTACGAAGTAAATGTCTTTTGTAGCCATTAGGCGCATTAGGTTGACGCCAACATGGTAGCGACAATGAAAATGTGTAGTTTTTTCATTACCTTCTATTATATATGTAAACAACATGAGAAATTAGATTTGTTTAATTCCCTAAATTGTACATATAAGTCATTAGCATCAATTTATTAATTTCCCCTTAGTGTTTTACCTCTACGTTATACTACATTACCTATTGAGAACTATAACAAACACATTTGTTGTAAAATACATTTTTTTTGAGGAAACTTTAACCATTTATTGTTATAATTATATCTGCAATATTTTCCCAGGAGGGTTCCCATAAAGAGCAATAGGATAATGGACATACATACTAGGCACTCCCCTTCTTTAATACGTTCATAGAAATATAGAAAGGGTTTATACGATGGGACAATTTCAAAGTAATTTTCAATCGGCACAACAAATAGCTACGCAGATGAGAGCAGCTTCGGATACAATTCAAAGTGCAACAAATCGTCCTATAACAAAGGCGACGCGTACAACACTATCTGTTAATTCCAAAGCACAAGAAGCGAATCAACAAATGTTAGATTTTACGAAACAATTTTCCACTGCCTTTCAACAAGCGGTCGATAATATTCATTCGGTAGCCAAAGAGTTCGAGAGAATGGATTACGAACTTCACAACATTTTTCGCTAATGTGACCATCTTTGTAAAGATAGAATGGTAGGAGGAAAAAGATGGATCGAGATATCGAAAACCAAATTAAACAGTTAAATCAAAAGTTACGAAATGTATTTGAAGAGCAGGACCGAAATCAATTCGCGATTCAAACTCAGGAACAAGTGGAAGCAGATTTTTTTGAATGGAGAGGTCGAAACCGTCGTTTGTTTGATCGAATTTTAGGAACTTGGCATGGTGATAGAGAAATGTCTCAGTTTTTTATGAATACGTATCAAGATGCACAACATATTGAACGAAAAGTCACATTTGAATTGGAAAACAAAAAAGAAACATTGCTTAAAGAAAGACGAGACCTTAGTGATTTAGAAAACGACCTTTCCTATCAGCAACAACAATTAGTAAGGGAGGTTTAATGCATGAGTTTAAATATGTATTTGGGAGAAGTACAAAGCCAGACTCAAAGCATGAACGCTGTATGTACCGCTACCATTCAAGGTATGGAACAAGCCATTCAGTCGATTGACGCTTTTGCAATTGATACTGTTCTACAAGGACAAACATATAGCAGTGCAAAAGCATTTTTTGTACAAACCTTTCGTCCTTTAGCACAAGGGATCATTTATTTATGTGAAGAATTAATTGTTCAGAATGATGCCTTTCCAAGTCAATTTGCATCAAAGGTAGCTTCAACTGATGTTATCGAACAAGAAATAAGAGAACAAATACAGAAAATCAATCAATCGATTGCAAGTATAGAAGCGATAGATGTAGCTATGCCAATGCCAATGTCTGGAATAGACGCAATTGTGGCTGTTTTAGTTGCGATGAGAAAAAAACTTGAAGAAAAACTAGAGCATTTATATGAATTCAATTATACTTCTAGTAGTAATTATGATACTGCACTCCAACTAGCCGCTAACATTGCGACGGGTTTAGCGGAAGTCCAAAGTGGAAAAGGTTTTAGTCCCGTAAGTGGTACATTTAGTACACAGGGATTGAATATGGACTGGACGACTTCCATTCAAAAAATGACAGAAGCTAAGGCACGCGAAGCGGATAATTTTGTAAATAACAATTTATCAGATGATAATATCGAAGAAGGTACAATGTATGATACCCCCCCTGAAAAATCTATGCTTAGAAAAATTTTGGATGGTATATACGTTGGTTCTGGGGAAGTTATTGGAGGTATTGTAGAAGGGTTTGATTCATTAGATGATACAGTAACAAAAGAAAATATTAAGTATGCTATAGGTCACCCTTTAGAGACGGCATATACTATGTGTAATACTTTTTCGGATTCATTTATGAATGATGTTTGGCATGGTGATTTAGAAAGTGGTACAAAGTGGGGAACAAATATTTTTATGGGATTTGGGTTAGGATGGATTGGGGATAAAGGGATAAGCAGAGTAGGGAAAGTAACTACACTCGGTGAAGGTACGAATCTAGCAAAATTCTCAGAAGGTATCTCGTCTGTTTCGAATCAAATACCATTGAAAGATAGATTTGCTTTTGCTGGTGGAAATATCATAACCAAGATACCTCAAAGCGAACTAAATCAAGCCTATTATAATTTTGCAAAGACTACAATTTCTAGTGCGGAAAAAAGAAAATCTCCAGGAACAGTAACTTCAAGTTTTAATCTTGAACGAAGTTTAGGGACTCAAAAGAAATTAATGTATAATAATGGTTCAATTGGTGTTATTCCGCAAGAAATTCGAAATAAGTTGGTTGGAAAGGAATTCAAATCATTCGATGAATTTAGAGCTGAGTTTTGGAAAACAGTTGCTGATTCGAGCTACGCAAACGAATTTAATCGCATGAACAGGATGAGGATGCTGGAAGGTAAAGCGCCTTATACTCCCGGATCAGAGCAGTATGGAGCACATAAAGTGTATGTCTTACACCACAAGCAACCTATTCATCAAGGGGGCGATGTCTATAACCTTGATAACTTAATTATTGTATCTCCTAAGACTCACCAAACCATCTTAGACCCTGCTTATCATTTTGGAAAAAAAGGGTTATAAATTTATAAGGGGTAGATAACATGAACAGTAAAATGACTAAAGATGAGCTTATTAAACTTGTAGAACAAATATGTGATCCTAAATTACCAGATGAGTTGGGTAGTAAGTATATTGATATCTTAAAGGCGAATGTGCCTCACCCAGCTCCGAGTGACTTGATTTTTTGGGATTTTAGAGACTTAACTCCAGAAGAAATAGTAGAGATTGCTTTGAACTACAAAGAAAAAGAAGAGAAATAAAATATTAAAGGACAAGCTGCCCACCTAAAAATGGGCGGCTTTCTTCATTATCTAAATCTAAGCCAACTTACATAAAAATCACTAGCCGTAATATAGTACTTATGCCCCTTCGAATTATAAACACGATACTGTGGATACCCATTGACATTTACCTTTGCGTCGATTGTAAATCCAAATCCTACGTCAACTGTACCAGCAGCATCTTTATCCTGCCAAGAAGGAGCATCATAGAAACGTAGATTGTTAACTTTTGAAACAACACGCTTTCCAACAATAGAAGAATCTACTGTGCTTTTCTTATTAAACTTCACATAAGATGGATCGTTTTTAATCCATTGTTCACCGCCAAGGTTTAACCAACCATCCTTTTCAGCCCACACAACATAAGCTTCTGGTTTGTTTAGCTGACGAATCTTAGAATAGCTTGTATCTGGTCCTTTACGTAAGTTAACGTTGTAACCCTCAATATAAGCAATACCGTCTGTTACAGCCGTTGGGACCTCTGCTGGTTTAGACGGCTTTTCAGGTACAGAAACTTCTGCATTAGAATTATTGTATGCACGTTGTACATCTGCTCTAAATTGAGCTTCTGAAACGCCATGAGATTTTAAGTAATCAAGTGGATCTTCATGATCTGTTCCACCAAGGTATTTCGTTACATCGTAGTGAGTCCATAATCCTTTTTCTACAGATAAATTGTTATCTTTTAAGATTTTCGCTAAAAGTTTTACGTATTTTTCATATGAACGCTTGAATTTTGTATAGTCTGCTGTTTCACATAACTCTACATGTACAAATCTTTTATTTGCTCCTGGTCCTGCGCCATAAGCAATGTATTTCGTATCAGCAATTTGGATTGTTTCATTCCAATCAACTGCATAATGTACGAATGCTGAACGCCATGTACGAGACTCATATTTTTGAATATTAATAGCTGGTGCTTCTGGTGTTGCTGTAGAATGTGCTACTACGCCCTCATAAGCACCTACACCATTACGATATGGTTGTTTAGGTAAATCAGGAATAATAAGTGTTCTATCAGCAAAAGCACTTGTTGCAATAGATAAAACTAAAATAACCGCAAAGACTACAGAAGAAATATGTTTTAATGTCTTTTTCATTTTACATCAACATCCTTTTTCATAATTTTTGTGTGATCAAATAGTCCACTTGCTGACAATCCAATGATGATTCCTTGAAATACATTTGTTTTGATATCTCCGCCCAAAAATAAAACGCCTAGCACAATGCCAAGCGTTACATTCAATAACGGAACGTATTTTGTTTGTAATCCAATTGTTTTCGCAATCTGTGAAAGACCAACTACAATTCCAATCATTACAGTGATTTCAAACATTACATACCACCTCCTTTCATTAAGAAAGTGAGCGCTGCGCCTATAATACCACCAACAATAAGGCGTAAAATCCATGTAGTATTGGCGCCGATTTTATCAAGAAGCTTAGTTATATTTACAATGTCCTTTTCATTGACTGTAGTACGTGTTTCTAAGTTTCTGATATCACGCTGCATATCTTTTTGGTCTGATTTAATTTGTTGGATTTCTTGCTTTAAATCTTGTAATCCTTCCACTTTGACCACCCCTTTTAGGCAATAAAAAAAGACCAGCTTATCGCTGCTCTGGTTTCTAATTTATTAATTTTTGGATTAATAACTCTTCTAGCCGTGCGATTCTGTCCTCTTGTTTTTGAATCGCTACTGCTTGTACTTCTAACTTCTCAGCTTGAGTCTTAACAGTTTCCTCAAGAACTAGGTGCTTCTTGTAGACTTCCTGAGTACCTGCAATACCTATTGTGATAAGAGGATACATGTTGACTGTCTTTTTATGCTCAGTAGCGAATGGCTCAGGGACTTCCTCAGCAACGAATCCGTATTGATGCGCAATGTCCTCGTAAGTTGGCATTTTCTCACCTGAGCCACTGTTAATTATCTCCTGGCGCTTCTCGTACAGCTTATTTACATCAGCTTTCATGTAATACTGGCGAGGTGTAAGCTCCATAAGTTTGTCTAGTGGATTAATAGCTTCAATGTCTTTAATTGCAGTCTTGAGTTGACGTGTAGAGCGTTGAGATAGTGATCCGTAAGTTAAAGTCCCGCAAGATACTCCAGCGTAGTCATTACCTTTATTGTTTTTAACCTGCAAGCCTTCCATAGTGTACGGATACGCACGAGCTACACGGAGAGTTAATTGGTTACCTATATTTAAGTCTACGTCACCTGAGTTGATACCGTTCTCCGACATCTTCAATGTCCACTTATCGACAATATCTCGTCCATTCTTAAACAGGTAAGTAGCGGTATTTGAGTTAAAATTCATATAAGTAGCAGAGTCTATCGATATCCCATTAGAGCTATTTGAACGTATTTTGATATCGCCTTTAATGGCGTTCATTTCAATAGGTCCTTGTGAGCGTATCTCCATCTTGTCCATGTAACGGTAAAAGTTAATGTATGAGCTCTTATTGATGTCATTGCCAGTTTTACCGCCTGAAGCGATACCAATAGATGCTACTGCGTTTGTCCATGCAGTTCCTTGTACAACGTGGTCAATTACAAGAGATCCCTCAAGTTGTTTATTTACCGCATAGTCATTCCCAAGGACTAAAGCAGATTGGATTCCGCTATCTGTACGTGAGATAAATCCAAAGTATCCACGGGGCTGAGTGCCATTCATTAACGTTAGATGTTGTTTCTCTAGCTTCAGATAGTTCCCCGATGTATCTGCATTCGTGTAAATCTGCGTCCCTCTCAAGATACCTGAGTTGATGGACTCTGCCGTCACGGCACCAACAAGGTTTATCTTATTAGCTTGGATCAAAACGGCTTGAGCTGTTTGGTTAATCGTTGAAGCTATGTCTCCTGATTTAACTCGTGAACTTATTTCTTCGGCTTGTAACTTTATTTCTGACTCATGACGTTCTACTATAGCTTTACTTCCAAAGCGTCCGTCTGAGTCAATTTTGTTGTACACTTCAGTTTTCTCAGCTCGTAAGGAAATAGCTTTGGTGTTCTGATTGATATCAGTCTGCATCGTAGTTACTTTTTGATTAAACTCAGAAGTAGCAACTTTCTTAGCGACTTCCCCAATGAGCTGATCGTAGTTAGTAATGTCTTTAGGGTTTTCCATGAAGGTAGACAATTCAGAGCCTTGTACTACCATCGGCTGAGATAACCATACACGTCCATTCTTCCTTACATATATACGGATATTAACCTCATTAGCTGGCTGTGTAGGAGCTTCTAACTTTACAGATAATTGAGTCCATGTGTTACTTGGTAGCTTCTTATCAAAGTAAGTAAGCTTGGTTGCAACTTGAGTGCTACCATTACGGAATGTCATCTCAATAGCTCCACCTTCATCGATACCGTTTGCATTGTCAGTGAATATCCATACTGAGAAGATGTAAGCTCCTGAGCCATCTACAATAGGCATCGATTGGCTAATGTTTGTAAAATTAGCGTCTGTCAACCCTGAGCATTCTATCTTTACAGAGTTATAGCCTTCATGATGTCTAGCATTCACAGCCATAACTGTAGCGTTTGCGTTGGTCCCACGAGCTTCCCATTTAGCTATAGACGGCTTAGTAGATGTTACTATTCCCGTAGTAGGATGAATAGTTCTATCTTCAAAGGCAGAGTTAGAAATCATATTGACTTTTCCAATATTTCCGATGTAGTCTCTCATCTCAGTATCTGTTACGCTAGAGCTAATCTCATTGCTCAGTTGAGTTATCTTACTTGTATTGGTTTGAATCTGAGCTCCTTGTGTACCTTGAGTTTTCCCAATAGAGCCAATTTCAGCGGTGTTCTTGTCCACTGTTTGCTGTATAGCGTTTGTTTGACTTGATAAGCTTCCAACTGATTGATTTAATGATGAAATAGTAGCGGTATTGCTATCTACAGTTTGCTTAATCTCATTAGTCTGCTTTGTAGTAGCTACTTCTGAGCGGTTTCTGTCCCATGCTGTAGAGATTGATCCGTGCTCAAGTTTTAAATCCTTGAAGGCAAGCTTCTTCCCTGTTGAGTTTGCACCCATAGGATATCTAACTCGTAGTATAATCCCTTTAGCGTCAGATTTAAGCTTGAAAGTATATGAACCTCTAGTGAATCCTGTATTGTCTACCTTAATAGGGAGTTGCCCTGACTCGTTCCATCCCGTGCCGGTAGATTGAAATACTACTAAATGAGCATATCCTGAGTCACCTTTAAGGTCTGCTGAGAAAGTGAACTCATCTCCAGCGTTGAGCCCTCTTAGGTCAGTTAACTTATAGCTACCAACTTGATAGAATGAATCAGCTCCGTCAATAGAAGTCAGCTCTATATAATTATCTTTGAAGACGTGAGAAGAACGTCCAAAAGAGTGACCTCCTACATCGTTCGGAAACTCAGGATACTCGTTGTTTGCTGAAGAATTAACTAGAATGTTTTCATTTCCATTCTCGACGGCTACTTGAAGTTTTGTAATCGTAGCAGTATTGCTCTCAACTGTCTGTTTAATCTCATTAGTAGTCTTAGTGAAATCTCCAGTTGAGACAGCTTCTTCAATAGCAGGATTCCATGCAGTGGGAATTGTTCCCTCTTCAAGTTGAACATGAGAGATATTGATATTCCCAAAGACGTCACGTGAGCCTGTAGTTATCATTAAAGATTTTACGTCCTTATCCTTAATAGTAAATGTCTGACTCTGTAGAGCATCCAACCACGTAGTCCCTATTGCACTAGCGTCACGTCTAATAGATAAATACTGTGCTTCATCATCAGCATAGCGCACTACGATTTCAGCACCCGTCCAAGGATTAGTCCCTTTTCCAGTGATATTACCTGTTAAGATATAGCTAAGAGTCACTTTTTTGTTACGGAAATTTACTTTGCTGGAAGTCTTTAAGGTTTTAATTGATGAATAGTTAGCAGTAGCATTTTTAACATCACAGATAAACTCAGACTCTATAGCTAAGTTAACTGATCCAATCTTCATATTCTTGAAGTCGCCTTCTACTTTCTCAATCTTCTTAGAGTTTTCATCAGCAGATATTTTAACGTCATTGACTGTCTTAGTTACATTGGTCACATTTGTATCTGTCTGCTTTAGTTCTTCCTTAGTAGCTGTTAACTTTAGAGCTTCAGCCGTTTGCTCATATTTAGTATTCATATCAGAGAAAGCTTTAATGTTGGTTTGCTTGTCCACCTCATAAGTTTGCTTGCCTACTAAGTTTTTATCTACATAGTCTTTTGTGTAGACATCATCCGTATTAGCTTTCTTTTTCATTTCCTCATCTAGCCAAGTCTGGTCCACTTTAGAGTTAATATCTATCTGGATATCAGAGATTTCTTGCTCTACAGCTTCGACCTCTTGTTGCAAGTCAGCAGTGGCTTTCTCTAGCTCTCCAGTATCAGGCGTGATACGAGTCCATTGACCACCACTCCATAGATACATTACTTTATTGTTTGGATCTGAATTGTTAACCCAAATAGTTTTACCATCTTTTAAGTTCTCAGTAGGGGCAGTCGGTTGCTCAATAACTTCTGCGGTGTTCTTCAATACATAGTCAACTGTAGCTTCTGCAAGGTCCTTTGCAATCTTACTTTCTTTCTCTGCCTTCTCTGCTGCTTTCTTAGCATCTTCAATAGCTTGGTCCTGCTCGTTTACTTTGTTCTGTAATTGGTCGAACAAGTCCTGAGGAACCTTGTCATACAATGAGCTAAGTATCTTTTGGTATAATCTGCGCAACTCATCGTTTTGGTCAACAATTTCACGATAATCACCAAACGCATATTTATCTTGTGTAGGGTCTTTAAAAGATTCATCACCAGCGATAGCACGAGCTTCAAGATATAGCTTAGGTGTAAAGCCCGTATCTATAATTCTGATAGTATCGCCTTCATTGATTAGTTCGTGTGCTAGTCCAAATATTCGTCCTATACTTTGAGCTTGAACTTCGTATGAAACAGAAGTATTCACAAGCTTATTCATTTCTGTTTTCATGAGAGTCATAAGTCTCTGTGGAGACATATCCTGGTCTTCTGTTTGTGGAGTATAAAAAGCGAATTTATGTTTTCCTTTTTCATTCCACCGTTGAAAAGCTGCATCATCCACAAGATAAGGGACACCATTATTTATTTCTGAGATCGTAATGAACTCTCCGTTATCTTTTGTTACGTAACCTAATAAGGCGGTACAAATGTTTTGAGAGTTTTCGATACGTTTAATTCCCATCAAATCTTTACCAAGAGTTATTTCTTTCCTTGTATCTCTTCCTCGCTTTTTAACCATGTCCACATAACGAGCAACTATTTGGGAACCTACAACTTCGGCGCGGTATTGGATTTCTAATTCAAAAGAAGCGGAAATTTTTTTTAGTAAATTCAATGGATCAATAAATTCTTCAATTACCATTGAATGCGCTCCATCATGTTCTGTTTTACCTATTTCCCACTTCGTCCCTTTAAGGGCTATTTCCATACATTGTTTCAATGTTTTACTTTCGATTTTTTGCGGTTCGATAATTCCTGCTTTAGCAAGCTGAATCCATTCACCAGATGCATAAACTATTAATGACTTATCATCAGAATTTTTTTCTGCTTCTGTAATGACATAAGGAACGATTCTACCACCACGTACTTCTTTTAACACTAAATTTTGTTGTACAAGCGTTGCCGCATGATCTGTATTCTCAAACACTCTAAACTCTAATGTATCGATATTATTCTTAATTTCCCAATGCCGTTTATCATCCCAATAATCTTTTGGTTGTATAGCTGAAACGATTTGACTTGTTTTAAAATCAACAACATGTAAGTCCCCACTTGGTGTTCTCATCTAAATCGCTCCCTATACGTTAATTCCGCTATTCCCACATTGGCTGGACGTACTATAATTTCATTTTGTCCCCGTTTTACAACAGGAAATGAACTGAATATATCTTTTAATGCAATTGCATTTGTTCCGTTGATCGTTACAAGTGAACGTTCTGTATCTATTTGGATTTTGTCTCCAACATCGAAAATATAAGGAGTTTCATCTACGTTTACACTGTAAAGCTTCCATACTTTTAAATCCTCAATCCACATATCCATAGGAGTAGATAAGGCTCCGTATTGTAGGAAAGCAATTGCTACTTTCGCTATTGACTTAGACGTTGCTGGATTCTCCTTAGCTACATCATTCCAACGTTCCACAAGAGAAGTGCCGTCTACTCCGTTTAGCCCATCTGCTTTAGCAAAGTAAACACTCCATTCAGTGCCTCGCCTTGCTATAGAATAATGACCTCTGAAATCGTTAAATGTATCCGCATAGAATCCAGTTGTATCCACCAGCGTTTTAGTGCCCCCAATAACCGCATTAGCTTTCGTCATAATATGGCTAGCGTAATCATCATTCATGTTTAACTCGGAGATAACTGATCCGTCCTGAGCTAGAAACATTAAGACTACTTTTCCGACCTGGTTCATGTAAGAAGAAAACAGCTTTACTCTCATATCCGCTCTAAAGTCGATTAATGGACCAGTGGGGATGTCTCTTGTGTATATAGGACCGTGCCAGCCAGTGCCGTCTCCGTAGAGATTAGTTTTGAAGTAGGCGTTATTGATGACTTCCATATCACCAGTACATGTATAGTTACCAATCTTCCCAGTTGCTTTAGTCCAAGGGGTTAGCGTGTTCATTTCATCTTTAATGACCATATCTTCTTTCTTGACTACCTTGTTTTGAATCCCAGTAGGATAGCCAAGTCGGAAATAGTCATCACCGTTCCACACATCAAGGAAAGGACTCATTGCTCCTACAGTTATATCTATAATTGGATTAGACTCTACGGAGCCATTGTTACGGAATGAAGCCTTTAAGTCTCCGTTCTCAATAGCCATTATTTTCCCCTGTACAGATCCCAACTTATAAGGCATTGGGCAAATAAATTTAAGGATTCCTTTACCCAGAGTAACGAATTCATCTGGATCAAACCCCTCGTCCACAACTGCTAAATATGTTCTGTTGGGCTCTACATCGAAAATAAGCTCTACTGGCTGTTCTGTAATAAGCCAATCAGCTACTTCTTCTTTCAGTGTTTCTAAATTTGATTCATCGGGGACGATAATTCCAACAGGAATCGAAAGAACACGGATGTCAGTTTGTGTGTTTAATAACCTTGCCCCTGGATAACCTGGAACACTTAGAAAATTCCTTTTTAACGGTGCCCATGCTGGTCTTTTCCATCCTTTTTCTATTTGAATAAAATCTTTACGTTGATTATTAAATGTAAAAGAACTCATGTTAACACCTCTTTTCTTTATAAAATAAAAGAAACCCTAACCTAAAAGGCTGAGTTTCTTGCTACTTCTCTATCTTGATACTCGGTTGTATATCTATAAGTACCTCTTGCTACATCTCGTCCTTCCAAAGTAACAGGAACTTCAACAACCAAGTCACCACCAAGCATTGGAATTGCTCCGCCACCAGATGATCCAGCCGAGTAATTAAACACTTGATTTGATACACCATTTGTCATGGCTTGTCTGCTATTTGACATACTTCCATACACACCACTCATAACAGTTTTTAATCCTGATAACTGGCTCATAGAACTATCCATCATACGACTCATATCACCCATTAATTGACTCATAGATCCGGTAGTACCAATCATAGTTTTAGCAATACCTTCACCAATAGCCCCAAGTGTCTTTTTATTTAAAGGTAGAACCGCTTCTGGTCCAGCTTCACCAGCACCTTGCAAGTTACCACCATTCATTCCAAAGATAGTTGGTTTAGTGAAGATACCGCCTTTAGCGCGCCATTGTACATCGAAACCGGTTGGATACTTAACTTCTTTACCCATGATAGTTTTTGTATCAGTTGTTAAACTAAAGTGTGGAAGCTTAGGCATTTCAGGTTTAGGAATTTTTAATTTCAAGTCACTAAAGAATCCCTTAATCTTCCCAATAAATTCTTCTACTTTGCCAACCGCATCTTTTATTGGATCAATAATAAATCGTTTAGCTGCTTCGAATTTTTCCTGTGCTGCATTCTTCACGGAATCAAATTTTTCTTTAGCTGAATTATATAAATCGGTGAATTTTTGCTTGGCTTGATTATACGTTTCAGTTACTGGATCAATCACATATTTTTTCACCAAATTCCAAGCTGTAAGTGTATAAGATTTTATTTTTTCCCAATTACTTAATATCCAATTTGCTAAATCTCCAAGTTTTTGCTTGGTTGTATTCCACAATTCTTGTACTGGTTGGATAACATATTGTTTGACCAAATTCCAAGCCGCAAGAGTATATGATTTAGCAAGTTCCCATTTTGAACTTAACCAAGATATCAAATCACCAAATTTTTCTTTTACAAAGTTCCAAGTATCTAGGACGGGTTGAATGATATATTGTTTAAATAATCCCCATGCAATTTGTGCCGCAGCCTTTGCTATCTCCCATTGTTTACTAAGCCAGTTAACTAATTCACCAATTTTTGTACTTACCCAATTGTAAGCTTCTTGAATTGGTTGAATAATATATTGAGATATTGCCGCCCAAGCAATTTGTGCACCTGCTTGTATTAATAACCATCCAGCTTGTAGGACCGTTGAAATTAATGAAATAATTGGATCTAAGAATGTAAGTATAGAATTCCAAATTTCTTGCCATTTTTGGAACAATTGCATAAAGAATTGAGATGCTGTTTCGACTAAGGAAGACCACCAAGTAGATGCGTTCTCAACCAAAGAAGAGAGCCACCCTACAGCTGTATCAACTAAAGAAGATAGCCAAGAAGAAGCCGTCTCTACTAAAGATGACCAATAAGTCGATGCTGTCTCGACCATTGATGACAGCCATGTAGTCGTTGATTCTACTAAGGAAGACCACCAACCAGATACCGTTTCAACAAGTGAAGAAAGCCAAGTTGATGCTGTTTCGACTATTCCATTCCACAATCCTGATAGATATTCTCCAATGAAATTGAAGGTATCTATCGTCCACTGTTTTATAGAATCCCAATTTTGATAAATGGCTACACCTAAAGCAACAACTGCAGCTACAACTATAGCAATTAATGCTACCCATCCCATCATTGCAGCCCCTATACCCGATATGACGACAACTATTGGTGCTAAAGCCATAAATGCTCCTGAAATTACACCAATAGCTACTGCAATTGTTGCTAATGTGGCTGCTAATTTAGGATTATTAGAAATCCAATCAGCAATTTTAGCAACAACATCGGCTATCACACTAAGAACGGGCTGGAGCGCAACTTGTAAATCTTGCATTGCCTTTTGGAATTTAATTGCTGGATTTGCATCCATTTTCTTAATGGAATCATTCAATTTATCTTGTTGCTTCCCGAAATCAACTGTTTTTTCTTTTGCACCTAGCAAAGTATTAATGATGTTTTGCCCTTGATCTTCGTACATCGTCCCGAAAAATTTAACGCCTAATTCATTACGTTTTGTTTCATCATCAACTTCTGATAAAGCTTGTGCAATTTCAGTCATAGCTGCTGAACCTTCTTTACCACCGTTAGCTACAGCTTTACCCCATTTTTCAACTTGTTCCGCTGAAATATTAGTACCTGCAATTGCTTCTTTCATAGCTTTATCGACGCCTTTACCAAATTCGGCTGCTTTAATACGCCCTTCTTTCAGACCCGTAATGTTCAGTGAAGTTCGCAACACTTCACCCGTCCTCTAAGGACTGCTTACTGTCACCAGTAAGACCAGACTATATCATCATCTTTATATAAGATGCTCCCCGTTTCGGATGTCATTTGCTTACACCCTACGTCTTTCAACTAGTCGTTACACACTTCCTATTTATAGGATTGGCTCGGTATTGTCTCTTATGTGAGAGTTTCACCGAATTAGAGGAGTTTGCTATGAATGTCACCACTCATAGGGACAATTGTTTATCCAATAGGTTATCAATATTCCAGGTACCAGTTTCAACCCCAGCTTCCATAATCGCTTGTACTTCTTCAGCGTTATATCCTGCTCGTGTCAGCTGTCCACCATATTCAGCGATAATATCTAATTGTTCAGGTGGAAACCCTATTTTAAGTAAAGCGTCTGTCATACCAAGGGCGCCTTCTTGCGAAATGCCTAGTTCATTTCCGATTTCATTTGTTTCTTGAATTAGTTCCGTAAAATCTATACCTTCATAAGATTGAGCTATCGCTGCTGCTCCTTTTACAACTGCTGCATTTGCTTCATCACTAACGTTTTTATTTAAGGCCCATTGCCTACGTACGCCCTCTAAAGATGCTTCTGCATCAACACCATAAGCGGTAACACCCCTTACAGCTTCCTCCACAGATTTCTTTGAAGATTCAGGGACATCAAAAGAAATATCAATTTTTGTTTTCAACTTTGACATATCTAATGCTTTTTCAATTGCGGTTGAAATACCGCCACCAGCTGCCATTCCACCGATAACATTCTCTAATCCTACTTTTAGACCTTCAAACTTTTTCTCTGTTCTGCCAGCTTCTTGCTGTAAGTCTCTTAATTCATTTCGTACTTGTTGTATCGAATTACCATCATCCACAGATCGAAGCGCACGTTGTAATTTCTCAATATCCGCTTCTGTTCCTAATGCTTCACGACCAATAAGTCCAATCGCTTGTTCCAACTGCTTGCTAGTAGCCGTTCCGCTTTTAATTGCATTCACAAGACGATTCCCTAATGCTCCTGCAAAATCATCAACGCTTTTTCCTGTAGCGCTAAACAACGTTTCTAATTGTCTTGTTGAACTTGCTACACTTTCTTGCTCAGCTTTCATGTTTCCAAGCTTATTTTTCAACCCATCAAGTGATCCTTGTGTAAATTCAATTTCACGCCTAAACGAACGGTATTGTTCTTCAGAAATCTTTCCATTTTGAAATTGTTCCTGCACCTGTTGCTCCGCTGCTTTTAATTTGTCTAGCTTCTGTGTGGTGTTTTCTATTTGTTGTGTAAGTAATTTTTGCTTTTGAGAAAGTGCCTCAATATTCCCAGGGTCAAATTTTAACAGTCGCTCAACATCTTTAAGCTCCTTAGTTAAATCATTGCTACGTTTATTAACATCCTTTAAGGCGTTTTGTAATCCAACGGTATTTCCCGAAATCTCAACCGTAATCCCTTTAATTCTTCCTGCCATATTTTCACCCCTCTTTCTTAGAAAGCATTAAAGTCTTTTTGAGTCGCTTTTCTTACTTTGTCTTTCTTCGGATTTTCCATTTCAGCAAATTCAGCAATATAATCAAAGCAATCACCAACAGTCATAACTTCTAAATCTCCATGTGTCAGCTTCGCTTTATAACAAAGAGCAAGGAACGTATCGGTTGTTAATTCGTCATCACCGATTGCTCCTTGCTCTTCATCATCTTCTGTTATTTTTTTTTTGCTCCCATTGTACTTTGAATCATGTCATTAATTTCTGGCATGATATCGTAAATAGGAAACTCGTCAAATCCATCTAGCCATGTAATTGGATCAGGAAGATTTGGATCTGCTGTTTTTGCATATAACCAAACTAAGTCGTAAATAACTTCGAAATCGACGTTCTTAAAATCTGCGGTTGATAGGTCGATAGTACCTTGTGACTCATCTTGCGAGGTAAATGTACCGATAGCTCCTAATGCCATCATATCTGCGAATAAATCACGTCTGAATTGTGCCTTATAGCGTTTAACTGTTGCCGCTGTACCTTTTAATCGAACTTGTTTTCCGTCAATTGTAATTGTCTTTTCCATTTATAATTACGCTCCTTTTGGTGCTGCTGGTGTTTTTACATATACTTTTTTGTACCAATTATCATAAATCGCTGGTGTTGTCTTAGATGTAGTTTTTGTTTTAACCATACGCTTTCCATTGATATCGATAGGACTAGATACAAATTTAAGTTCATTTGTATTAGGCTCTGCTGAATTAGTTTTTGTTTTAGATGCAATAGTTGGTCGGCTTGCTGAGTTGTTAAACATAACGTGTCGAGTTGCATTCACATCACCATCAAACTCAAATAATAAAGCGAACGTTTTTCCTTTTGCATCAGCTAACTCATTTAATACACCGTCTGTTTCATCTAATTGCTCACCTAACGCATCGATAGCAAATTGTTCTGGAATAGTCGCAATGGATAGCGTTCCATCATAACCTTGGTTATTACTTGTTGCATAGTAAAGCATGTCGTCCGCATAGAACTCAATTAAATCCCCACGTGGATCAAATGTTAATTCAACCGCTCCTGGAATTGGAATTGGGGTTTTAAATGTTACTACTCCATTCAAAGTTTCATAGAGAGCATAATAAACATTCTTCAAACCAAAGCTTACTTTGTTTTCATTCATTTACATCAACCTCGTTTCATATATTTTTTGAAATAATTTTTCAGATTCAATAAAAGTCCCATAAGAGTCATAAGTTATTTCATGATCGTCTAGGACTTTTTCAATCTTGGCTTCTGCAACCAAGTCTTTTTTTGCGGTATAAAGCTCAATATTTAAATCATTTACCTTGTAATAGACTTTGTTATCAGCCATCAGGTTTGCTGAACCGTCCACAAGAAAACAGATATATGGTGGGGCTGGAACTGGATTACCTGGCGTTGCTGTGAAATGCGAATAAGCCACAGGATAACCTGTAGCTTCAAGAATTTTTGTTAATTCTCCTAATGTCATTGTTGAATCGCCCTTTCAACAAGTTCAGTAAAGTCATTTATAGCTTTTTCTTCAGCTGGACGTATGTGAACTTGAGCTTGGACTCGACCACCACCAGCCTTTGCGTGACCATTTTCTAATAAATGTGTAACTTGTGGTTTTAATGCATTGTGGACGACAATTGCATCCCCATCTTTCTTTTTACGCCACCCCTTAGCATATTTACCTGTATCTTTAGGGCTTTTTTGCTTTAATTCTTCCACAAGATCATCCGCTACTTTTTCCTTTGCGGCTTCCATATCTTCCTCTACTAAATTTGCATATCTTTGTAATTCTCTAGCAATCTCACTCGCAAAATCATTCATATTAAGTATGCTCCTTTGCGAAAATGGTCAATGTTTGATACATTTCATCATCATTCATTGGCGGTTCGATAATATCAAAGATACGATTTTTCATATTAATTCGCATTTCTTCTGTTATACCAGAAGTGTATGGAATAACGAATCGATAAACCCGTGTAGCCTGTGAAGCTGAAGCTTCAATGTACTCGGAACCTTTTACCGTTTTTATCATTGCCCAAGCCTTTTTTAATTCTTGCCAAGATGTTTCGATTACTTGGTTTAATTCATCTTTTATTACTACAGGTTGTTCGATAATAATTCGATTCCTAAAATCACCTGTATTCAATGGTTTTTTATATTGAAAAGGACGCATTTTATTCACCGTCCAGTTTGATTTCTTCTAAAGCTTTTTGAATACCAAAGCTATTAATTTCCGTTAAAAAGTTCTTAGTAAAATACTCTAGCGCATCATTATAAACATAACGAGAACGTTCAAAAACTAATTCTTTGAACGTCTCATCTTTGTTTATGTCATATTCTCCACAGTCTTTTATTAAAGCTTGGTTTGATGCAAATAGGATGCGTCTTAGGTTATCATCTTCATCGTCACCCAAGCGCATCCTATCCTTGAATTGCTGTAATATTTCATTTGAAATCACTGTTTCCATTCACATCACCCTTGAGCTGGTGGAGTTGGTGTTTCTTCAAGTTTTAATGTGTAAACTTGTGATGTATATTTATCCTTCGGCTTGCCTGTAGCATATTGCTTAGCGATATAAAGCGTTGCATCCTCTAAAGCTAATGTTTCTTCATACTTTTTAATTGGTTCAGTTCCGCCCATCGCTGCAATATACTCTCCTTTAACAAAAAACAGCACCTTACCTTGAGGTACAAATACTGATTCTGAAGGAGTTGGATTGAAAGGTAAACTTGTCACATACACCCCAGCTGCATTTTGAATTGTTGCATTTGCTTGGATATCAAAAGTATCAAACGGATTTGTTACCATAACTACTTTCCCAGCAATATTTTTTGGTCTGTCTGCATCAGTTTTACCATCAGGATTTAGCTTTTTAGCCAGTAATTTAACAACACCTTTTAATTCATTGATTGTTTTGCGACCTGGTTCAAACGTTAAAGTCCCTGCTGTTTTTTTATCTGGATATACTCCTCCAACTACACTTCCACTTGGATCTTTTAACAATCCGATAGGCTCATCTTTACCTGTACCAATTACGAATCCACGTTCTAAACCTACAGACATAGCTTCTGAAATCATTGTACGAACATAGCGTTCCACCCACACTGGACCAAGTTTAATCATGTCATTTGCCAATGGGATAAATGCCGTTAATTTAAGTTGAGAGATAGACTCTTTTCGGAATGTAGCATTTAGTTGTCCTTTAATATCACCGAATAACGGTCCCCATACAGCTGCACCTTCTGGATCTCCATAGATAAATTCTGTCACAGCACCTAAGTTTTCTAATCCGATATGTTCTAGTAATGGATGACCTTGAACTAAATCATCAAAAATTCGTTCTTGTGTTGTCTTAGGTAATGTTTCAGTATCTTTAAATCCACCATCTTGAACTACTGCATTGAAGAATTTCATTTCCTCACTCGTTAATACGTTAGAACCACGAGACTGCATAATTGAACGGTCTACAATAGATTCATTGACTTGATTCAAGATATCCGAACGGACATCTGTAGCAAGTGCTTCAATCATAGAATTTAATGCCGCTGTTTGTTCTTCTGGTGTTCCTTCCTGTGTTGCTTTCGCAAAAGCTAGTTTTTTCTCTTCAAAATTATTAAATTTAATCACCATATTTTATTTTCCTCCTAAATTTAAAAAGAGCGTACTCAAATTCTGTTTATTAACAGGCTCTTGAATAGGCTCTTTTGGATTTTGATTATTTGGTTGTTTCGTATACTTAGCTACTAAATCTTCTTTGAAATTTTCTACAACTTCCTCTTCTTCATCTTCTTGCGTATCATCAATTTCAATTTCATCAGCAATTTCATCAGCTAAACCAAGAGCAACTGCTTCCTCTGCCGTTAGCCAAGTTTCATCCTTTAAAAGCTGTTTTAATTCTTCATCTGTTCCAACAAAACGTTTCTTATAAGATGCCGCTAAAGCTGAATCGATTTTTCGTAAATCTCTCGCTGTTTTTTCAAAAAAATCTGCATTTCCATATTCGATGGTACTCGCTTGATGAATCATCATCATAGTATTACTAGGCATAACAATCTTATCACCAGCCATTGCAATAACAGATGCTGCACTGGCTGCCCAACCATCAATATGAACTATAATTTCGGCATCATGCTGCTTTAACAGATTGCAAATTGCTACACCATCAAATGCTGAACCTCCACCCGAATTAATATGAACGTGAATTTTTTCTGCTTTTACATCTTGAATTTTTCTTCTTACTGCTTCAGCGTTATTTTCACTAAACCATCCACCGATTGATCCATAAACGGTTAATTTGTACTCATTCTCACCTTTAGCTTCAAAGCGAATATCTCGTTTTAAATTTAAAAGCTTATTCATGTTCAAATGTTCCATCATTTATCACCTCCTTCAGATTCATTTAGTTTCGTATAGTTCTTCGTAATATGATGGATATTTAAGTTTGGATCATCAGAACCTTCATAATCTACTTCTGAACGAATCTCATTTCCTGTAAATGCACTTGAAGAAATGAGTTTATCAATACTTGTTGCAAGGTCAAATATACTCTGATAAGAAACAGCTTTAACTTCAATCTTTTGTCCTGAAAGATATTCATTCATTTCAAAGAATTTAACATTCGCTTCATCAGATAGCTTTTTTAATAATGGCCTTACTGTAAAAAGCATGTAATTTTTCGTTTGCTTCTCTACATCAGCCATTTCGCCATATAACAAAGCTGTTGGAATACCAATAGCCATTGCTACTTGATTTAAAAAACCATTGGTTACTTTATTGATTTCTTCCACACTAGGACCATTCGCAACCCCATTATATATTTCGTTATAATTAATACCCTTTTGTTGTGGAACAATAGCGATATCTTTCGTACCAATTGCTTTATACATATTGTCAATAAACTCTTGCAACTTGGCTATCTGTTCTTCTGTTTTAGCACCGATAATATCCATATCAACTGTTCCACGAACTTGATTCTTACGTTTTTGAGAGTTTAATAGCCTACCGAATAAGTCCCCGTAATCTGCAAATAATCCATCAATAAGTGGAGATAATTTATCATTCCGATACTTTAAATGAATAACTTCGCTTTGCTTAAAACTTCTCTTAAACGTATAATCCTTTACTATTACATCGGTAAAAGTATCTTCAAACACAGCATATTCGTTATGTTGAAATCCATCAGCAATAAGTAAATCACCATCATCTGCTTGTATAACTAAACACTCATTATCATAAATAAGTTTGCGAATAAATCTTTCCCAGAAGGTGCTGGCCGTCATGTTTTTGTTCGGTCTAACGTTTAATCGATAATAAAGCTCATTCTTCTCAAATGCTTTACCGTTTCTTACTCTGAATTCAGATTGACTAATCGTTCTTCCTAAAAATGATACGCATGTATCAATTGCTAATCGTTTCATATGAACCCTGTTTGCTGTATCAGCAATCAAATCCAGATCGACCATAAATTCTAGCTCTTTATTTCTTTTGAATACTGAACCTAACCATCCAATGGTTATCACCCCCTTTATTAGAATTTAATATCACTGAGTATAAAGTCGGTCGCCTCTTGTATCTCGTCCGCTCGATAAAGAGCATGGACAAAACATTGGAATCCATCTGTTTTTCTACGTACTGGCTCTTTTTTCTCATATATTTTATTTCCATCACCTTTGATAACAACCAATACGTTTTGCGTGTACCAACGCATTAAAGGGTTATCATCAAAAATAATTTGTTTATTTGCAAATGCCATTTCAATACGTGGAGCTAGTAAACTATGAATTGCTTTTGGATTTCGTATAACTTCTATTTCAAACCCTTCCGCAACTAATAAAGGCCTTATTGCTTCCATACGGAAATTATCCGCTATAATCTTTTTAATTCCGTATTGCTCGCGCATTTCTACAAACCAATCAACAATGTGTTGAGGGTTAATAGTCGGTTCATCCACAACCGTTAGTAGTCCTTGTTCTTCCCATTCTTTTATTGGAGCAAATTTCTGTTTTTTAAACTCACCTGCTTTTTTAGAATATCCATAATAGATATCAACAAATTCCTTTCGGACAAAGGAATGCGTTTTAAAAATGTACTCACCATTTTGTCTAAATAAAAGGCCACATGCTGCAAAATCTCTAATACTCGCAAAGTCTAATGCTCCTATACATTCTTGAGCATACAAATTAGGGAATGGACGATTTGTAGCAAGAATTTCTGACCACTTTGCAACAGAACGTTCTAAATTTGTAACTGGTAAATTCATACGCTTCGTCATGAACTCTTCTCGGTTACTCGGATCATCTTCTAAATCTTCGTATTCTTCCTTGATTGTTTCAAGCAATCCTTCAGCATACTCACTTAAAGGTTGCGATAACATAGGGTTTGCCATTTCCCAATTATCCGAATCATCAACTTCTTTTTCATCATTCAATTTACAAATGAATGGAAAGATAGCGTTTGGACGGGCTTCACCGTTTAAAACCTTCATCGCTTTTTCTTTTTGCTTATCTAAAAAACCATCACGTACATATCCATCTGTTCCAATATAAAATTCTCGTGGGTTTTTCTTTTTCCCCAAACCGCTGATATGGACTCGAACATCTTTATTGCTTTCATATTGATGTATTTCATCAAATACAACCGCACCATCACGCAAGCCGTCTTTTGTATCTCCGTTTGATGTCCTAAACTTCAATATACTTCCTGTTGCTTTAGAAACGGTTTGAGTTAATGTTGTTTTAAATGCTCGTTGCAATATTTCATTTCGTTTAACGCATTTATGAACTTCATCAGGACTTGTTTTCGCCTGTTCTTCACTGTTTGCAACAACGGAAATGTTATACTCCGAAATACCATGCATTTCACTAATTAAAAAGTGAATGATGACTGATATTAATCCGTTTTTACCACCACCACGTCCAAGCATCCATAGGAATTTACGATAAAATACGCGACCATTTTTCTTGTAAAATAAAAAGACGAATGCTATTAAGAATTTCTGAAAAGATTGTAATGGAAAGTACCACTTCTCACCAAAGCGGATACACTTCTCAATCATTTCATCATCAAAATATAAATCGTCTCTGTTCAAAACATGTTTTTCTAGATATTCAATTAACAGTTCTCTTTCTTTGTTGAACTTTATTTTTCCGCTTCTATAAAGTTCAATGTACTCCTCAACATACTTTTGACTAATCATATTAAATCACTTGGACTATATCCCGAATTAGAAGCACCAACTTTAGGAACAAACTTTATATCTCTTCCTAATGCAATTAAAGAACTGTTAATTTTATTCCTCTCACTTATAAGAGGGTGGGCTTTAACAAAAACTTGAGAACCGTTTTTTATTGTTACGGACTCCCCTTCTTTATTGATAGTTTTATTTATTTTTCTAAATGCTTTAACAAGATCAATGTATCGTTCTACCTTTTCAACTTCGACTAAATCTGCAATATCAATACTGTTCATAAGCTGTTCTTTTAACCTTACAATACTAACAGCCATCTACCCACCCCCCTTACGTGCGTAATTTTGAAAAAAACCTGACAGTTAACCCCCTCCTCCGGTGCCCCTGAGACTATTTTTTGATGAAATTTTTTTAAGGGGGGGTGTTGTTTCTGAATCATTTTTACCACTTTTCATCATATCGCCATTTATTCGGTTTCTTTTTGAATATTCTTCCGTGTTCTTTATTGTGGCAATCCACACAGACTATTTCGAGATTATCTATTTCTAATGCAAGTTCTGGATGATGTTCAAGTTCTTTTATATGATGGACAACGAGTTGAATCTTCTTACGCTTTGCACTCTCACTGTATTCATTCGTGTCTGTTTGTACACGGCCATTGCGCTTGCACTCTTGGCACTCATAGTTGTCGCGCTTCTTTACTTTCTCACGAATGCCCTTCCACTCACCACAGTCATAGAACTTACGCTTCTGTTGTTTGGTTTTATATTCTTTCATTGCTCTTCACCGATTTACTTTCTTCTAAGGATAAATCGATTAGTTTATTGATTAAACTTATATCAGCTTCTCTCTTTGCGTTTGGTGTTGTGTTCCCAGCTAATGCATCACCCTTTTTAATAAATGACTGGAATTTTTCTATAGCAACATACTCTTTAAGCTCTTCTTCAGTAACAGCAGAAAGGATTGTACCAATCATAATTGCTCTCTCCAGCTTTGTTAGTTCCATTTATCCTCGCTCCTCACCTCAAAATAAAAACACCCGAACGGGTGTTTTTTTCGTTAGATGTTAATTTGTACTTCATTTACGGTGAACGAAGTTTTATTCTTCTTCCAATCACTTAATGCTACTACATTTATCTCCCCCATCATCATCAGTCATGGCAATCTATTTTTGGTTTTAAAGAACCTTGTGAGTACGTTTTCCGCCCTTACTTACAATACAAATATAACATGTTGAAAACCAAATAGTGCCCGTAAATCATTCACAAATTCTCCGCAAATGATTTGTAAATAATATATACTATAAAAT
>NZ_JBFPJI010000049.1:0-17753 GCF_040838205.1 Bacillus sp. S4 | reverse complement strand
ATATTTTCTGAACATTCTTTCAACTTTCTTTAAATAAATTAAATACTATGTATATATGTAGATTTATTTCGAATAAAAAGTCGAACGATTATAAAAGTCAAAACTGTTGTTTTGACAAAAATCCCAATAATCATCTTTTATAATAACAGTAATTAAACTATGCAGGTGGTGTTAAAAATATGCCTAAAGCAGGAAGGAATACTATGAACACAAGTGCATTGGCGATGAATGAAAGTCAGCTTGGAACAATAAAGTGGACGAGTAAGTTGCGAATGAAGTTTGAACAAGTTTTCTTTAGATGGGGATTCATTATTGCTGTTATTGGTTTTCTTTTGGGACGAGCATATATATTAACAAACATTTTACCGTTTGCATTGCCGTTTTTTGCTGCTGTTTATGTTATGAAGCGAGATAAAATGCCGCTCGCGTTTTTAGCCCTAATGGGGGGGGCACTTTCAGTTTCAATAGACAATTTATTTTTTACTTTTGCATCTATCTTTACCTTCTTTATTTATAATATCTTCTTTAGTCGGTTTACACGTAAAACTGTTGGACTTGTACCATTCCAAGTATTTATCTCCGCATTAACCGCACATTTAGTTGTTGTATATTTTGCACAGCAAACCGTCACCATGTATGATCTGCTCGTCAGCACGATCGAAGCGGGGCTTAGCTTCGTATTAACGATGATATTTTTACAAAGTGTTCCGCTTTTAGTGGAAAGGAAAGGGAAGCAACAAGCGTTAGAAACAGAAGAAATTGTTTGTTTAATTATATTACTAGCATCTGTTTTAACGGGCACAACGGATTGGTTTGTTTATGATGCTTCTATTCAACATATTTTTACTAGATATTTAGTATTAGTATTTGCCTTTATTGCAGGGGCAGCTACAGGGTCCACAGTAGGAGTTGTCACTGGGTTAATATTAAGTTTAGCGAATGTGGCTAGCTTGTCTCAACTTAGTCTCCTTGCCTTTTCAGGATTGCTTGGGGGATTGTTAAAAGAAGGGAAGCGTATAGGAGTTAGTTTAGGTTTATTAATTGGTACAAGCTTAATTACATTATATGTAGACAAGCAAACAAGTATTGTAACAACTTTAATTGAATCTGGTGTAGCAATTGTTTTCTTCTTATTAACACCGAAGCTTGTTATGGATCGTATTGCTAAATTTATGCCAGGTACACAGGAGCATTCACAAGATCAACAACAATATTTAAGAAGAGTGCGCGATGTTACAGCGAACAAAATCAATCAATTTGCTAATGTATTTGCTGCTTTGTCCAATAGCTTTTCTGTATATGGGTATGTGGAGGAGGAAGATAAAGAAACAGAAGCTGATTTATTTTTAAGTACAATTACTGCAAAAACATGTCAAACATGCTTTAAGAAGGATCAATGTTGGGTAGTTAATTTTGATAAAACATACGATTATATGAAACAAATAATGAGTGAAACAGAAGAAGGAACGCTGCAGCATAATCGGAAGTTAGTTCGTGAATGGGACAAGCATTGTGTGAGAGGGAAGAAAGTAACGGATTTAGTAGCGGGTGAATTAGATCACTTCTATGAGGGGCAGAAATTAAGAAAACAAATGAAGGAAAATCGTAGAATTGTAGCGGAGCAATTACTAGGTGTATCAAAAGTGATGGAGGATTTCGCTAAGGAGATACAACGAGAAAGAGAGAACCATCAAGCACAGGAGGAGCAAATTTTACAAGCGTTTCGTGATTTTGGTGTCGAAGTGGAGCATGTTGATATTTATTGTTTAGATAGAGGAAGTATTGATATTGAAATGTTGATTCCGGCTGCATCTAATGAACATGGGGAATGTGAGAAGTTGGTTGCTCCAATGCTTTCAGATATTTTAAAAGAGAATATCGTCGTTAAGCATGAAGAGAAATCCTCATATCCAAATGGGCACAGTTTAATATCATTTGGTTCAGCGAAGACGTATTCTCTTGATACAGGATTGGCCACAGCTGCAAAAGGTGGTGGGTTTGTTTCAGGTGATTCCTACGCGATGATGGATTTGAGCGTTGGTAAATATGCACTTGCGATTAGTGATGGTATGGGAAATGGACAAAGGGCTCATATGGAGAGTAGGGAAACGGTAAAATTATTACAAAAGATACTTCAATCAGGTATTGATGAAGAAATAGCGATTAAGTCCATCAATTCGATTCTTTCTTTAAGGACGACAGAGGAGATGTATACAACGCTTGACTTGGCTATGGTAGATTTACGGGATGCGAGTGCGAAGTTTTTAAAGATTGGATCGACGCCGAGTTTTGTTAAACGCGGAAATAATATTTTGAAAATTGAGGCAAGTAATTTGCCGATGGGAATCATTGAAGATGTTGAAGTTGATGTGGTTGGTGAGCAATTAAAAACGGGTGATCTTCTTATCATGATGAGTGACGGCATTTTTGAGGGAGCGCAACATGTGGAGAATCACGAATTATGGATAAAACGTAAAATTAAAGAACTACAAACAGAGGATCCACAGGAAATTGCTGATATCATTATGGAAGAAGTAATTCGCTCTTGTGATGGTTATATAAATGATGATATGACTATTGTGGTGGCGAAAGTAAAGAAAAATATGCCGAAGTGGGCTACGATTCCAATAGTAGGAATGCAGGCGCAATAAAATAATCAAAAAACCTAGGTAGATGCCTAGGTTTTTTTGATTAAAAAGGTAATGCGATTATTTTGTTAAATATACAGGAGGGATGTAAGATAAAAATGTGGATTTTGTACATCTTTTTTTTGCACAATGTTTGTAAAAGTTGTACCATTATATACAAGGTAACTAATGTTGTTGTTCTTGTTTAATGAAAGGTGATTGCGAAGTTGAAAGATGCATTTGTTGAAAAAGTAGATGACTTTGTAAAGCAGCATGATGTATTAAAGAAACATTCAACAATTGTTGTAGGGGTTTCTGGTGGTCCTGACTCTTTGGCTCTTTTATATTATTTGTTAGAAAAAAGGGCAGAAAAAAAGCTCGAAATTGTAGTAGCACATGTGGACCATATGTTTAGAGGTAATGAATCTTATGAGGATTTACAGTTTGTACAGGGTCTTTGCAAAGAGCTAGGAGTTATTTGTGAAACGCTAAGGATTAATGTGTCGCAATATCAACAGCAATATGGAATGAATGCACAAGTTGCAGCTAGAGAATGCAGATATGCATTTTTGGAAAGAATAATGAAGAAATATGATGCGAGATATGTAGCTCTTGGTCACCATGGAGATGATCAAGTAGAGACGATTTTAATGCGCCTTGTACGAGGGAGTACTCCGAAAGGATACGCAGGAATTGCAGTGAAGCGATCTTTTCATAATGGATATTTAATTAGGCCGTTACTTGGGGTAACTAAGGAAGAAATTGTTGATTACTGTAATAAATTAAAAGTTATTCCGCGTATAGATCCGAGTAATAAAAAAGAAGTATATACAAGGAATCGATTACGTAAATATGTCCTTCCTTATTTGAAAGAAGAAAATCCACAAATGCATGAGAAATTTCAAAAATTTAGCGTGCAGATGCAAGAGGATGAGGCTTATTTGCAGGAATTAGCTTTTGAGAAAATGAATAAAGTAATTACAAAAAAAAGCGATAAACAAATTAGCTTATCAATTCCTGCCTTTGAATCCATGTCTATGCCTTTACAAAGAAGAGGGATTCAACTAATATTAAACTATCTTTATGAATATAAGATTCCATCTTCGCTTTCTTCTATACATATTGACAAGGTGATTGAATTTTTTAAGCGGGCACAACCTTCAGGTTCACTAGATTTTCCAGGTGGTTTGAAAATTGTTCGCACATACGAAGAATGTGGTTTTGGATTTAAACAAGAAATTGTTTCTCCTTTTTCGCAAGATTTATCAGTACCTGGGGCAATTATATTGCCGAATGGGGATAAACTTGTAACAGAGGTGAGCGAAGATATACCGAGTAACATGAATGAAACAGTATTTGTTGCTAAGTATAATGATATATCGTATCCACTTCGTATTCGGTCTAGGGAAAATGGAGATCGCATGTCAATGCAAGGTATGGATGGTACAAAAAAGATAAAAGCTGTTTTTATCGAAGCGAAAGTACCAAAAGAAAAAAGAGAAGAATGGCCGATCGTTTGTGACGCAAGTGGAAATATTATTTGGGTACCCTTGTTGAAACGATCTGCATTTGCTACTTCGAAAGAGCTAGCAAAGAAGGGTAAATACATGATTATTCACTACAAAAGCAAGGAGTCTTCCGGGAGGATAATGAAATGATGAATCAAGATATCGAAAAAGTATTAATTTCTGAAGAACAAATACAAGAAAAGGTGCACGAACTAGGTGCAGTTATTGCAGAGGATTACAGAAATACAATACCTCTTGCGATTGGTGTACTAAAGGGCGCAATGCCATTTATGGCAGATTTATTAAAGAGAACAGATACATATCTTGAAATGGACTTTATGGCTGTATCTAGCTACGGTCACTCTACAGTTTCGACAGGCGAAGTAAAAATCTTAAAAGATCTTGATACTTCGGTAGAAGGTCGCGATATTTTAATCGTTGAAGATATTATTGATAGCGGTCTTACACTAAGCTATTTAGTGGACCTGTTTAAATATCGTAAAGCGAAATCTGTAAAAATTGTTACGTTATTAGATAAGCCAACAGGCCGTAAGGTTGATCTGAAAGCAGATTATGTTGGATTTACTGTTCCTCATGAATTTGTTGTAGGATATGGATTAGATTATAAAGAGCAGTACCGTAATCTTCCTTATGTAGGAGTATTAAAACCAAGTGTTTACTCAAATTAATTAAATATAGGCGTTACAATTGTATAGGAAATTTTTTCTATGTTACGATTTACTATAGTGTTTATGCCGTGAGAGGAGGTTAGGAATGAATCGTATCTTCCGTAATACCATCTTTTATTTACTGATATTCTTAGTAGTAATTGGAATCGTGAGCTATTTTAATGGTTCGACGCAAAAAACGACATCAGTTAGCTACGATAAATTCATTACTCAACTTGAAAAAGGTGAAGTGCGTAATGTGCAGCTTCAACCGAAAAATGGTGTGTTTGAGGTAAAGGGACAATTCAAAACTTCTAGCCAAGGAGAACAATTTGTTACTTATGCACCAAATACTGAGGAATTACAAAAGAAAATTAATGATAAAGCGCAAGGGGCTGAAGTTAAGTATCAACCAGCAGAAGAAACAAGTGCTTGGGTAACGTTCTTCACTTCTATCATTCCGTTTGTCATTATCTTCATTTTATTCTTCTTCTTATTAAATCAAGCTCAGGGCGGCGGTAGCCGTGTTATGAACTTCGGGAAAAGTAAGGCGAAGCTATACAATGATGAAAAGAAAAAAATTCGTTTCAGAGATGTTGCTGGAGCGGATGAAGAGAAACAAGAACTTGTTGAGGTAGTTGAATTCTTGAAAGACCCTCGTAAGTTCGCTGAAGTTGGTGCCCGTATTCCGAAGGGTGTTCTATTAGTGGGACCTCCAGGTACAGGTAAAACTTTACTAGCACGTGCTGTTGCAGGTGAAGCAGGCGTTCCGTTCTTCTCTATTAGTGGTTCTGACTTCGTAGAGATGTTCGTCGGTGTCGGTGCATCCCGTGTACGTGATTTATTTGAAAATGCAAAGAAAAATGCTCCTTGTATCATTTTCATTGATGAAATTGATGCAGTAGGACGTCAACGTGGCGCGGGTCTTGGCGGTGGTCATGATGAGCGTGAACAAACGTTGAACCAATTGCTTGTTGAAATGGATGGATTCGGTGCAAACGAAGGTATTATTATCATCGCTGCGACAAACCGTCCTGATATTCTTGATCCAGCGTTATTACGTCCAGGTCGTTTTGACCGTCAAATTACAGTAGATCGTCCAGATGTAAATGGTCGTGAAGCTGTACTTAAAGTACACGCTCGTAATAAACCGCTTGATGAGAATGTCAACTTAAGAGCAATTGCAACTCGTACACCAGGATTCTCTGGTGCCGATCTTGAAAACTTATTAAACGAAGCTGCTTTAGTAGCTGCGCGTCAAGATAAGAAGAAAATTGATATGAGTGACATCGATGAAGCGACGGATCGTGTTATTGCAGGTCCAGCTAAGAAAAGTCGTGTTATCTCTGAAAAAGAACGTAATATTGTTGCATTCCATGAGGCTGGTCATACTGTAATTGGTGTTGTCCTTGATGAAGCAGATATCGTTCATAAAGTAACAATTGTCCCTCGTGGTCAAGCTGGTGGGTATGCGGTAATGCTTCCGAAGGAAGATCGTTACTTCATGACAAAACCAGAGTTACTTGATAAAATCACTGGTTTACTTGGTGGTCGAGTAGCTGAGGAGATTGTATTTGGTGAAGCAAGTACAGGTGCTCACAACGACTTCCAACGTGCGACTGGTATTGCAAGACGTATGGTTACAGAATTCGGGATGAGTGATAAGCTTGGACCGATGCAATTTGGTAGCTCACAAGGTGGTCAGGTATTCTTAGGAAGAGACTTCCATTCAGAACAAAACTACAGTGATGCAATCGCGCATGAAATTGATGTGGAAATGCAAATAATTATTAAAGACTGTTATGCTCGTGCGAAACAAATTCTTACTGAAAAACGAGATAAGCTTGATATTATCGCGAAAACGTTACTTGAAGTAGAAACATTAGATGCAGAGCAAATTAATCATTTATATGATTATGGCAGATTACCTGAGCGTCCAACACCTTCAGATGATGTGAAAGTAAACATCAATATGAAGAAAGACGATGAAGATACAGAAGATAAGTAAGAAACGAAGGAGTGACAATAGTCACTCCTTTTTTTTGTGGAATGAATGTAAGTAGCAAAAAAATTAAATGAAACTATTATTAAAAATTGAAATAGAGAGTAATCTTTTTGTACAATGATGAGTATAGAAAAACTGATTATATAAGTATGTGTGATATGATGTTTTTATAAGTTTTATACATACTGCGCAAATGTAGATTAAATAAGATAAGTGGTGAGAATATGATTTTTGTATTGGATGTAGGGAACACAAATGCGGTACTAGGTGTGTTTGAAGAGGGGAAACTTCTTCAGCATTGGCGCATGGAAACAGATCGTCATAAAACAGAAGATGAGTATGGGATGCTTGTAAAGCAGTTACTTGAGCATGAAGGTCTTTCTTTTGAAGATGTGAAAGGTATTATTGTGTCTTCAGTCGTACCGCCAATTATGTTCGCTTTAGAGCGTATGTGTGAAAAGTATTTTAAAATTAAACCGCTTGTAGTGGGGCCTGGGATAAAAACTGGCTTGAATATTAAATATGAAAATCCACGTGAAGTAGGCGCGGACCGAATTGTAAATGCAGTAGCAGGAATCCACTTGTATGGAAGTCCGCTTATTATTGTTGATTTTGGTACGGCTACTACATATTGTTATATTAACGAAGAGAAGCATTATATGGGTGGCGTCATTACGCCAGGAATTATGATTTCGGCAGAGGCTTTATATAGCAGGGCAGCAAAGCTTCCTCGTATTGAAATTACAAAACCAGGTAGTGTTATCGGGAAGAATACAGTAAGTGCAATGCAATCAGGTATTCTTTATGGATACGTTGGACAAGTGGAAGGTATTGTTAAGCGCATGAAGGAAGAAGCTAAGCAAGAACCGAAAGTTATTGCAACAGGTGGATTAGCAAAATTAATTTCAGAAGAATCAAATGTAATTGATATTGTAGATCCGTTTTTAACGTTAAAAGGTTTGTATATGTTATATGAACGTAATGCAAATTTACAACATGAGAAGGGTGAATAAATAAGTATGAAAGATTATTTAGTAAAAGCGTTAGCGTTTAATGGAGAGGTTCGTGCTTATAGTGTACGTACAACAAATACAGTAAGTGAGGCGCAAAAACGTCATGATACATGGAGAACAGCTTCAGCGGCACTTGGTCGTTCTTTAACTGCGGGTACAATGATGGGCGCTATGTTAAAAGGCGAGCAGAAGTTAACGATTAAAGTAGAGGGTAACGGCCCGATTGGTCCTATCTTAGTCGATGCTCATGCAAATGGGGATGTACGTGGTTATGTAACGAATCCGCATGTTGATTTTGAAGGAACGGAACAAGGAAAATTACGTGTATATCAAGCGGTAGGTACAGAAGGATTTGTAACGGTAATTAAAGATATCGGTATGCGTGAACCATTTATCGGTCAATCTCCAATTGTTTCAGGAGAACTAGGGGAAGATTTCACATATTATTTCGCGGTTTCTGAGCAGACACCTTCTTCTGTAGGTGTTGGTGTTCTTGTAAATGGAGATGATAGCGTATTAGCGGCGGGTGGATTTATTCTTCAAATTATGCCAGGTGCGCAGGAAGAAACAATTTCATTTATTGAAGAGCGTCTGCAACAAATCCCGCCGGTATCACAATTAATCGAAAAAGGTCTTTCTCCAGAAGAATTACTGTATGAAGTGCTTGGAGAAGATAAAGTGAAAGTGCTAGAAACAATGGATGTTCAATTTAATTGTACATGTTCACGTGAGCGTATTGAAAGTGTGCTAATTAGTTTAGGTAAAGCGGAGTTAGAACAAATTCGTGCAGAAGAAGAAGAGACGGAAGTTCACTGTCACTTCTGTAATGAACGACATAAATTCGCTAAAGAAGATATTACAAGTCTAATTGAGAGCCTGTAATAAAGAAGTTTAGGTGGAGAATCAGCCGCCCAAATAGATTGACAAACAGGGAATTTTCTGACAAAATCTAAATATAGATAAAACCAATAAAAATACTCGGTGTTAGGAGTGACAGGAATGCGAGTGGCACAATCAGTTTCAGAATTAATCGGGAAAACGCCGATCGTTAAGTTGAACCGCATCGTAGAATCAGACAGCGCAGATGTATACTTAAAATTAGAATTTATGAATCCGGGGAGCAGTGTTAAAGATCGTATCGCGTTAGCTATGATTGAAGATGCTGAAAATAAAGGATTATTAAAAGAGGGCGATACAATCATTGAGCCGACAAGTGGTAACACAGGTATTGGCTTAGCGATGGTAGCAGCTGCTAAAGGATATAAGGCAATTTTAGTAATGCCAGAAACAATGAGTATTGAGCGTCGTAATTTATTACGCGCTTACGGTGCTGAATTAGTATTGACTCCAGGACCTGAAGGAATGGGCGGAGCAATTCGAAAGGCAACTGAATTAGCAGAAGAACATGGGTACTTTATACCACAACAGTTCCAAAATCAAGCGAATCCAGAAATCCATCGTATAACAACAGGTCCAGAAATTGTTGAACAGATGGGGGATCAATTAGATGCGTTTATCGCAGGTATTGGTACAGGTGGAACAATTACAGGTGCCGGTGAAGTGCTGAAAGAAGCTTATAAAGATATCAAAATTTACGCGGTAGAACCTGCGGATTCACCAGTATTATCTGGTGGAAAGCCAGGACCACATAAGATCCAAGGAATTGGAGCGGGGTTTGTTCCGGAGACATTGGATGTAGAGGTATATGATGAAATTATTCAAGTGAAAACGGAGCAAGCGTTCGAATATGCGAGAAGAGTGGCTAGAGAAGAAGGTATTTTAGTTGGTATCTCTTCGGGAGCAGTCGTTTATGCAGCGACAGAAGTTGCGAAGAAATTAGGTAAAGGGAAAAAGGTACTTGTTATTATCCCAAGTAACGGTGAACGTTATTTAAGTACACCACTTTATCAATTTGAGTCATAATTGAATGCGATTTGAAAAGCATCCTTAAAAAAGGATGCTTTTTCTTTTTTGATTGGAAAAAGGAAAAGAGTGAATGACTAGAAAACTTCATGTAAAATAAGAAGTAGTATAATTAATTTATTTTCACTAGCCCTCAAGTATAATCATTCTCTATATAAATAATTTTATGTAGTTTGAGTTGATTGGCTTAAGAGGGTGGATAACAGAAGACGGGGTGTTGATATGCAACGAAGAAAATCTTTAGCGCTTTCTATTCCATATCAGTTAGATTTCTTTAAGCAATATAAATTTCTTTCTCAGGATAAGTCGCAACATATTTTGTTAGAAAGTGGACGTGGTGGTCGTTATAACATTGTTGGGCTGGATCCAGTAGCGGTAATTCAGGGTAAGAATGAGACGTTACATATAAGTGAAAGTGGTAAGGAAACAATAGAACGAGGGAATCCATTAGATTTAATGCAAGCGTATATGGAGAAATGGAAAACGGATTATAATCCGGAGTACCCACCTTTTCAAGGTGGGGCAATTGGATACTTTAGTTATGATTGTATCCGTTATATTGAAAAACTTTCTTCTCTTGCGAAGGATGATATTAATATACCTGACATATTCTTTTTGTTATTTGATGACGTGTTTGTGTATGATCAACAGGAGAGAGTATTATGGATTATTACGCATTATGTAGATGAGTGTGAAGAGGCAGAAGAGCGATTAAATGAATGGAAGGTTCTTTGGATGAAAGAAGCACCCAAAGTGACTATGCCGTTTGAATGTCCTGAAAAGAAAAATGAAGCAGTCGCTTTTACGGAAGAGGGCTTTATGAAGGCCGTTGAACGTATTCAAGAATATATTGGAGCGGGTGATGTGTTTCAAGTAAACTTGTCGACAAGACAAGAAAGAACATTACAAACACATCCACTAGAAATATATACAAGTCTTCGTGAAATTAATCCATCTCCATATATGGGTTACTTGGAGTTTGGAGATTTTCAAATTGTTAGTGCTTCGCCTGAATTACTAATTAAAAAGCAAGGAAAAGAAGTGAGTACAAGACCAATTGCCGGTACGCGCTCTCGAGGAGCAAGTGAGCAAGAGGATGAGGAATTAGCGAAAGAATTAATTGAAAACGAAAAGGAAAGAGCAGAGCATGTAATGCTTGTGGATTTAGAACGAAATGACTTGGGCCGTGTTTGTAAATATGGCACTGTTGAAGTAGATGAATTTATGGTAATTGAAAAATACTCACACGTTATGCATATTGTTTCTAATGTGCGTGGTGAGGTGGAAGCAGATAAAGATGCTTTCGATTTGGTGAAGGCTGTATTTCCTGGTGGGACAATTACCGGTGCCCCGAAAATACGTACGATGGAAATTATTGAAGAATTAGAACCTGTTCGCCGAGGAATTTATACGGGTTCAATTGGTTGGATTGGTTATTCTGGAGATACGGAATTGAATATTGTAATCCGAACACTACTTGCTAAAGATGGACAAGCGCATGTGCAAGCTGGAGCGGGTATTGTGATTGATTCAAATCCAAAAAATGAATATAAAGAGTCGTTAAAAAAAGCAATCGCTTTATGGCGTGCAAAAGAAAGTAGCGAAGAAACGGTTAGGTGAGAGAAATGATATTAATGATTGATAATTATGATTCTTTTACATTTAATTTAGTACAGTTTCTTGGAGAACTTGGACAAGAGCTTGTTGTTAAGCGTAATGATGAAGTGACTATTTCGGATATTGAGAATATGAAACCGGATTTTTTAATGATTTCGCCAGGTCCATGTAGTCCTAATGAGGCGGGAATCAGTATGGATGTTATTAAATATTTTGCAGGTAAGCTTCCGATTTTTGGGGTCTGTCTTGGACATCAATCCATTGCACAAGTATTTGGAGGGGATGTTGTCAGGGCAGAGCGTTTGATGCATGGAAAAACATCTTTAATGCATCATGATGGGCAGACGATTTTTTCTGATATTCCAAATCCATTTACCGCGACACGTTATCACTCTCTTATCGTAAAAAAAGAGACGTTACCGAATTGTTTAGAGATAACATCTTGGACTGAAGAAGGTGAAATTATGGCGCTTCGTCATAAAACGTTGCCGATTGAAGGGGTACAATTCCATCCGGAATCTATTATGACTTCTCACGGGAAAGAGTTGCTACAGAATTTCATTCGCAAATATAGCCCAAGTGTGACATCGTGTTAATTTACGTAAATGGTACGTATGTAGAAGCGAGTGAAGCGAAAATTTCTCCGTATGACCACGGTTACCTATATGGGCTTGGGGTTTTTGAGACGTTTCGTATTTATAATGGTCATCCCTTTTTATTGGATGATCATTATGAACGCTTAATGGGTGCGCTCGATATATTGCAAATCAAATGGACAATGACAAAAGATGAAGTGATGCTTATTTTAAAGAATCTACTCGTTAAGAATGGGTTAAAGCATGCATATGTGCGCTTAAATGTATCGGCGGGTATAGATGAAATAGGATTACAAACGGAAGTATATGAAGAACCGTCTGTTATTGTTTTTATAAAACCTTTAGCAGCTCCAGGGAATGTAGTGGAAAAAGAAGGAGTTATGTTAAAGCAAGTGAGAAATACACCAGAGGGTGCATTTCGCTTGAAGTCCCATCATTATTTAAATAATATTTTAGGGAAACGCGAAATTGGAAATGTTGTGAATAAGGAAGGTGTTTTTCTTACCGAAACAGGTTATGTTGCAGAGGGTATTGTTTCGAATCTCTTTTTTGTTAAAGGGGATATTTTATATACTCCTTCATTAGAAACAGGGATTTTAAACGGAATCACTCGTGCGTTTATTATAAAGGCTGCTGAAGAGCTAGATATAGAAGTAAAGGAAGGTTTCTTTACAAAAGATGAATTGCTTTCAGCGAATGAAGTGTTCGTAACGAACTCTATTCAAGAGATTGTCCCCCTTTATCGTATAGAGGAGAAAGATTTCCCGGGTAAAGTGGGAGTGGTTACAAAAAGACTTATGGATCTTTATGGAGTACAGAGAGAGAAATTGTGGAGCAGAAATGAATTGCGAAGAGGAGATGTGTAGTTTGAAGTGGGATTATGATTTGCGCTGCGGCGAATATACATTGAACTTAAATGAAAAGACATTAATTATGGGGATTTTAAATGTAACGCCAGATTCATTTTCTGATGGTGGGAGTTACAACGAAGTAGATGCTGCAGTGCGACATGCGAAAGAAATGAAAAATGAAGGTGCTCATATTATTGATATTGGCGGCGAATCTACTCGACCGGGTTTCGCTAAAGTTTCAGTAGAAGAAGAAATAAAGCGAGTTGTTCCAATGATTCAGGCAGTGTCAAAAGAAGCAAAGCTACCTATTTCTATTGATACGTATAAAGCTGAAGTTGCGAAACAAGCGATTGAAGCTGGTGCTCATATTATTAATGATATTTGGGGAGCGAAGGCTGAACCGAAGATTGCTGAAGTTGCAGCTTATTATGATGTGCCTATTATCTTAATGCATAACCGAGATAATATGAACTACCGCAACTTAATGGCTGATATGATTGCTGATTTGTATGAGAGTATTAAAATTGCTAAAGATGCGGGCGTGCGAGATGAGAATATTATTTTAGACCCAGGTATTGGCTTTGCGAAAACACCTGAGCAAAATTTAGAAGCGATGCGTAATTTAGAGCAGTTAAATGTACTGGGTTACCCAGTACTATTAGGTACTTCAAGAAAGTCCTTTATTGGCCATGTATTAGATTTACCAGTGGAGGAACGTCTTGAAGGAACGGGCGCTACCGTTTGTCTTGGTATTGAAAAGGGCTGTGAGTTTATCCGTGTTCATGATGTGAAAGAAATGGCGCGTATGGCTAAGATGATGGATGCAATGATTGGTAAGGGGGCAAAGTAATTGGATAAAATTTATATCCATGATATGGAGTTTTACGGTTATCATGGTGTATTCCCGGAAGAAAATAAATTGGGTCAGAGATTTAAAGTGGATTTAACGGTGGAGTTGGATTTAAAACGTGCAGGAGAAAGTGACGACTTAGAGCATTCTGTCAATTACGGGGAGCTTTTCGAACTATGTAGAAAAGTTGTTGAAGATAGAACGTATAAGCTTGTAGAAAGTATCGCTGAAAATATCGCTACAGATATATTGAAACAATATGAGGGTATTTCACAATGTACAATTAAGGTAATTAAACCAGATCCGCCGATACCGGGGCATTATCGTGCTGTAGCGGTAGAAATTACGAGAGAACGTCCATGAATAATATAGCGTACATTGCATTAGGTTCGAATATTGGGGAGCGTTATATTTATTTAACTGAAGCAATTCAGTTTTTAAATAAAAACCAGCATATCCAAGTCGATGATGTTTCGTCTGTATATGAAACTGATCCGGTTGGCTATACTGACCAAAATTGCTTTTTAAATTTAGTTATAAAAATTTCTACCAATTTATCACCGCAAGAATTATTGAAAGTAACGCAAAAGGTAGAGAATGACCTAGGAAGAAAAAGGGAAATTAGATGGGGCCCGAGGACCATCGACCTTGACATTTTACTATATAATCAAGAAAATATTGAAGCAGAGAATCTTATTGTTCCGCATCCGAGGATGTTCGAAAGAGCTTTTGTTATCGTTCCGTTGTTAGAGATTAATCAAGATATAAAACAAAACATTTCATGTTCACAAGTAGAAGAAATGAAAAGGCGAGAGGGAGTAACGGTATGGAAGCAGAAAAATGGGGAAGACGCATTCGTGCTTTTCGAAAGCTAAAAGGCTATACGCAAGAAGGTTTTGCGAAAGAATTAGGGGTATCTGTATCGGTTTTAGGTGAAGTTGAGAGGGGCAATAGATCACCTTCCCAAGATTTTGTAGTAGAAGTCGCTAAAACATTAAACGTTTCAATAGACGAATTGATGCCAAAGTGACCGTAAAGGAAGGAGTAAGTCGGGTGTTAAAGATTGCAAATATTGAGATGAAAAATCCAGTTGTACTAGCACCGATGGCGGGAGTGTGTAACTCTGCATTCCGTTTGACAGTAAAAGAATTTGGTGCAGGTTTAGTTTGTGCTGAAATGGTAAGTGATAAGGCAATATTACTTAATAACAAAAGAACATTAGATATGTTATATATCGATGAGAGAGAAAAGCCATTAAGTTTACAAATTTTTGGTGGAGAGAAAGAAACTCTTGTAGATGCTGCGAAATACGTAGATAAATATACGACAGCAGATATTATTGATATTAATATGGGTTGCCCAGTACCGAAAATCACTAAGTGTGATGCGGGAGCAAAGTGGCTTTTAGACCCAAATAAAATATATGAGATGGTAGCGGCAGTTGTAGATGCAGTTGAAAAACCAGTTACAGTTAAAATGCGTATTGGTTGGGATGAAGATCATATTTTTGCAGTTGAAAACGCTAGAGCTGTTGAGCGTGCTGGCGGGCAAGCTGTAGCAGTTCATGGACGTACACGAGTGCAAATGTATGAAGGGAAAGCGGATTGGGATATTATTAAACAAGTAAAGCAATCTGTGAATATCCCGGTTATCGGAAATGGTGATGTGGAAACACCGCAAGATGCAAAGCGTATGCTTGATGAAGTTGGTGTAGATGGAGTTATGATTGGTCGCGCTGCTCTTGGAGACCCGTGGATGATTTATCGTACGGTAAAGTATTTAGAGACAGGTGAATTAATGCCGGAACCAACAGTGCGTGAGAAAATTGATGTATGTATGTTGCATCTAGATCGTCTTATCGATTTAAAGAACGAAAATGTCGCTGTAAGAGAGATGAGAAAGCATGCAGCTTGGTATTTAAAAGGTGTTCGTGGTAATGCGAGTGTGCGCAATGGTATCAATATTTGTAACACACGTGAGGACCTTGCGAATTTATTAGGTGCATTTGTAGAAGAAGTAGAAGCGAAACAACAAACAATTTATGTTGGTTAATAAGGGGACATAGGAGATTGACATTCTTCTATACACTTCCTATAATTACGTGAAAGAAAGAAGAACTGCCAGTTGGTTGCTGGCAGTTTTTCTAGTTGAGTAGAAAATGCTATACTGTATATATTGTAAAATTTAATAGAGCTGGAGTGATATCAATATCATGGATAACATGAACCACGAAGAATTAAACGACCAATTGCTTGTTCGTCGTGAAAAGCTACATAATTTACGTGAGCAAGGAATCGATCCGTTCGGTAAACGATTTGAACGCACAAATTCAACAACGGACTTAGTAAGTCTATATGGAGAATTCTCTAAAGAAGAATTAGAAGAGAAAGAAATCACTGTTTCTATCGCTGGTCGTATTATGACAAAACGCGGTAAAGGAAAAGCGGGATTTGCGCACGTTCAAGATTTACAGGGGCAAGTTCAAATTTATGTTCGTAAAGATACTGTTGGAGATGAAGAGTACGAGTTATTTACGACAGCAGATTTAGGTGACTTAGTAGGTATTGAAGGTAAAGTGTTCAAAACAAACGTTGGAGAACTTTCAGTAAAAGTAACAGGATTTACACTTTTAACGAAATCTCTTCGTCCATTACCGGATAAATATCATGGATTAAAAGATGTTGAACAACGCTACCGTCAACGTTACTTAGACTTAATTACAAGTATGGAAAGTCGTGAAACGTTCGTTACCCGTAGTAAAATCATTCGTGAAATGAGAAGATATTTAGATGACAACGGTTATCTTGAAGTAGAAACGCCTATGATGCACGCGATTGCAGGTGGAGCATCTGCTCGTCCTTTCACTACGCACCATAATGCGTTAGATATGGAATTGTATATGCGTATCGCAATTGAACTTCATTTAAAACGTCTTATTGTGGGCGGATTAGAAAAAGTTTATGAAATCGGCCGTGTATTCCGTAATGAGGGTGTATCAACTCGTCATAACCCTGAGTTTACGATGATTGAATTATATGAAGCGTACGCTGATTATAATGATATTATGAAACTAACAGAAAATATGGTTGCTCATATCGCGAAAAAAGTATTGGGTACAACAACAATCCAATATGGTGATTATGAAATTAATCTAGAACCAGAATGGACACGTCTTCATATGGTAGATGCAATTAAGCAACACTCTGGAGCCGATTTCTGGAATCCAATGAGTGTAGAAGAAGCGCGTGAACTTGCAAAAGAACATAATGTAGAAATTAAGGATACAATGGAAGTTGGTCATATTATTAATGAATTCTTCGAACAAAAAGTAGAAGATAAATTAATTCAACCGACATTTATTTACGGTCATCCGGTAGAGATTTCACCACTTGCGAAAAAGAATGATGAAGATCCACGATTCACAGATCGTTTCGAATTATTCATTGTTGCTCGTGAACATGCGAATGCATTCACTGAGTTAAATGATCCAATCGATCAAAAGGAACGTTTTGAAGCTCAATTAAAAGAGCGTGAGCAAGGTAATGATGAAGCTCATATGATGGATGATGACTATATCGAAGCTCTTGAGTATGGTATGCCTCCTACGGGCGGATTAGGAATCGGTATTGATCGTCTTGTTATGTTATTAACAAACGCACCATCTATTCGTGACGTACTATTATTCCCAGCTATGCGCCATAAACAAGACTAAGCTTTGGAGATTTCTCCAAAGCTTTTTTTATTTCTTTATTTGAGGGGAGAGAAACCTTCTATTAAAAAGAAAGTGAGATTATTGCTCGTTGAATGGATGCCAGATTAAAAAACTATACTTATATAGAAGAAAGGTGCTGTTTTTATGCTTTTTTACTAAGTTGAAAATTTTATTAGAAAAACTATTGCATTTCATTTTTCCACATGATATATTAATAACCGTCGCTGATGCGGAAACGCAGAAAACGACAAAAAAGAAATTGAAAAACTTAGTTGACATCGAAAAATGAAGATGTTAACATAAGGAAGTCGCAAATGAGCGACTAAGTAGTTCTTTGAAAACTGAACGAAACAAACAACGTAAACGTCAATTTTTATTTTTAG
>NZ_JBFPJI010000492.1:0-1634 GCF_040838205.1 Bacillus sp. S4 | reverse complement strand
ACATAAATCTGATTAATTTTCAACTAAATTAACAATAAAATACATCTATTCAATATGATTCTAGTATGAATATTATTACAATATAAATAACTGAGGAGAAAATATCCACCTCGGTTATTTATCACATACACATTAATATGTATTGTTTATAATACACTTTTCCACCATTTAAATGAATTTCATTTCTATTTCTATCATCATCTAAAATCTTACTTTCACCTTTTCTATTCGTTCTGCGTACACACCCACTGAAGGATTTAATATATTAGTAAAATTACCTACCTTTGCATACCAGATGCATCCGTCCACACTTAATCACTCAATTCTCATTTCTGAAAAGTGATTCTTAGTAATAAAAAAGCAAAGAAGCCCAGCAATTCATCACTGGACTTCTTCTTTATTTTCCAACAAAACTTCCTTATCAAAACGAACAAATTTACTCTGTACTTCCATTCCAGCTGCTTCATATACGCGAGGTGCTCCTGTAATATTCTCAGAATCTACATTCAGATGCACTTTTGAAATCCCCTCTTCGTACAATTGACCGAATGCATGATGTAGCAGCGCTAATCCTAATCCTTGTTTCCGCTTAGAACGCCTTACACCTAAATGAGTAATTTCAGCTTTATTGTCAGTAGCCTTTTTACTAAAGATAAAGCCAACTACTTCATCATCAAGCATGGCTAGTGACCATAGTGTAGGATGAAACCCATCTCTTTCAGTACGTTGCAAAAACTCTTCTAACGTAGAAGGTTGTGAGTTCCAGTGGTCTGCAAAGGCTTCATTAAAAGCTTGATGTAATCTCTCATCATCCACACCAGGTATGTAATGTCGCACTGTAACACCATTTGGCCATAGTGGTGTTGGTATATTTGAGTTCAATTCAATCTCCATCCCCCACCATATACGCGTTGGAATAAAACCACCTTCTCTTAACACTTTTTCCTCATAGAAATTATTTGCTTGTGTTACAATCGTGCCATTCGAGCAAGACGAATTACTAACAAGCTCCGTAGCACGCTCTTCAAGCTTTGACCATATTACATGTTCAATTTCTTGATTCATATAATCAGGGTTTACAAATACGGCAGATGGAAACTGTCTTTCATTCCCTGTCAAAATTCCATAAGCGATTATTTCATCTTTATCCATAACAACATAAGAACTTTTACTAACATCAATACCTTTCCATGAGTTAGTAATGTCCTCTACCGTTGTATCAATTTCACCGTACATAGCTTGATCATAAATTGTACATAGTTTTAAAATTTGTTGTAAATCTTCTTGTGTAGTCGCTTTAACATTTAGATTGTTTACTAAGTTCCGCATACATTTCACCTCATTTAAACGAAATAATAAGATTATAATAATTAAAAATTCGAATCCTCTTGCAAAAAAACATTTCACACTGCTACTATTTTACGAAAAATATTATTGCTCCTAAAACAATCAACAATACACCCGAAAGCGGAAAACTCTTTTCTTCCTCTTTTATCTTTCTTTCAATAATGCCTTTAATTTTCGTCTTCATATCCTCTGGACATTTTCTAAATAGAATATCAGTAGTATGAAACGGCCTATTTAAAATTCGAATCTTAGCAGGAGATTCCGATAAATATATATTATTTTTATCC
>NZ_JBFPJI010000491.1:0-1640 GCF_040838205.1 Bacillus sp. S4 | reverse complement strand
ATATTAATTTATGCATTAAATACCATGTCTTCCCCACTTTCCTACGCTGGCATTAACCAGATCAGGTACTAAGAGTCTCAAAATTACATTTGATCTCAGCCTATAAAAGGCCCCTCTAGTGGATAAATATTTAGTTGTCGTATTGTAATTATCATAGCATACTTCGTGGAACTATCAAAAATTTTAATTGTACAAGTATCTTAAAAACCTTCTTCTTTCCTTACTTTTAATGAAGTTTCAATGATCATATCTAATAGCTTACTATAGCTAATTCCCGCTGCTTCTGCACTTTTCGGCAGTAAACTTGATTGTGTCATCCCTGGTAATGTATTAACCTCCATTACATATGGAATTCCGTCCTTCACCATCATATCAACCCTTGCATAAACACTACATTTTAATGCTTTATAACAAGCCATTGACGCTTTATTTACACGTTCCTTAATTTCAGTTGGAAGTTCAATAACTTCTTCAATTGTACTAACATCATCGTATTTTGCATTGTAGTCAAAAAACTCAGCCGCATGTCGAATCGAAATGATAGGTAACTGTTTACCATCAAAAATTGAACATGTAATCTCGTCACCTTTTATATACTTCTCAATTACTACTTCAGAATCCCATTCGAATACAGTTTCCAGCATTGAGATTAATTCGTTTTTATCATTAACGATCTTTACTCCAACACTTGAGCCACCAGAGTTAGGTTTTACCACTAACGGAAATCCTATCTTATCTAACTCTTCAAGCTTTAGATCATCCATTTTTGTAAGTTCAATCCAATCGGGTGTTTCTACTCCTTCATAACGCAAAATCTTTTTCGAAATATTTTTATCCATACATATACCGCTAGATAACATATTGCTACCGCTATAAGGAATACCTAAACTCTCAAGCGTCCCTTGAACTGTACCATCTTCTCCATATTTTCCGTGTAATGCTAGCAATGCAAAATCAATGTCTTTCGCTTTTTCAATTAAATCCATTTTTTCATTTAAAGTAATTGGAACTATTTCATACTTACTCTTATCTAAATGTGCAATCATTTCATTCCCAGTCATAATTGATACTTGTTTTTCAGAGGATACTCCTCCCATAATAACGCCAATTCTCATTTTCTCAACTCCAAGTTTCATTTTTTAATGTTTCACCAATTATTTGAATCCCGCTAACAATTTCCTTTTCTTTCAAACGTGAAAATCCTAATCGGAATGTGTTCGCTCCTCCTCCATCAGAGTAAAAAACATCTCCAGGAGAAAACGTAACTCCTTTTTCATAACACTTTTGTAAAAGTGTGCGGGCTTGAATTTTTTCTTCCAACTCTATAAACAAATGAAGTCCACCATCTCCAGTCATTCTTTTAAACGGAATGTACTGATTACATGCCCCAACAGCTAACTCATATTTTTTCTTATAAACAGACCTTGCTTTTTTTAAATATTTTTCAAAATATCCTTCATGTAAATATTGAAACAGAACAGCTTGATCTAACGTAGAAGTGTGAATCGTTCTTGCTCTTTTTACACTTTCTAAATAATATATCAGTTCTTTATCTGCAATGATCCAACCTACACGTAAACCGGGGAAAAGTACCTTTGAAAAGCTACTAATATAAATCACATTATTACCAGCCCCAGCAA
>NZ_JBFPJI010000490.1:0-1642 GCF_040838205.1 Bacillus sp. S4 | reverse complement strand
GTATAAAATAATGCGAAGTACTATAATTGCCCCCTCTTTTGCCTAAATCTAATTTTTCATCATTAAATCATTCTCTTTTTGATAGACAATTTCTCCATCAATAATCGTTGTCTCCACTTTCAAATCCTTAATACGGTCTGGTTCAGCCTTTAAAATACTTTCACTTAAAATAACTAAATCGGCTAATTTCCCTACTTCTAAGCTACCTTTTATATCCTCTTCAAAACTTGCATAAGCGCCATTCCATGTGTAAAGTTTAATCGCTTCTAGTACACTAATGGATTGATTCGTGCCAATTTCGACTCCAAATTGGCTTTTTCTATTAACTGCAGTATGAATTCCTAATAAAGGATTATAATCCGTAACCGGTGCATCTGAACTACCTGCTGCAATAATACCTTTATCTATATAGTCACGAGCAGCGTACATATAATTCACACGTTCACCATAATTGTGAGCATATATCTCGCCATATTCATATGGAAATGGTGGATTTGGAATAGGGATGACTTCCAGTTGTTTCATTCTTTCTTGTAAATCTGGGGTTGAAACTCCTGCATGCTCGATTCGATGACGATGATTTTTCCTTGGTGCTTCTTTTAACGCTCTTTCTACGCAATTTAAATACATTTCAATGGCTTTATCACCTTGAGCATGTACTGTAATTTGATATCCTTTTTTATGTGCTTCACCTAAAACTTTATATATTTCTTCCTCACTATAATAAAGAATCCCGAAATTGTTAGGATCACTGGAGTAGGGTTCTCGAGTTGCAATCGTTGGACCAGAGCTACTTCCATCTAAAAATATTTTAGCCGGCCCAACCCTAAATTTCTCATCCCCTGTACCGGTTACTATCCCTGCATTCATCATTTTATTTACAAATTTATCGGATTCATTTATGGTACCAATTATTGCATATACCCGAACGCCGATGTCTTTAGTTTTTATAGCTGTTTGTAATAAACGATAACAATTAGAATCAAAAGTAGCTGCTTCATGAATACTCGTGATACCCCCTGAAATGAAATGATCCGACGCGATTTTAACAGCTTTCATAAGTTCAGCATCTGTATAGCTTGCTACATCATTCATCTTCATATTTGCAGCCTCAAATAATTTCCCTGTAATTTCTCCCCTCTCATCCTTTTCAATTACTCCACCTTGAGGATTCGGTGTATTTTCGTCAATTCCAGCCTTCTCTAGTGCTGCTGTATTTACGATACAGATATGTCCGCACGTACGAGAAATGATGATTGGATGCTCCGTTGAAATGGCATCTAGCTCTGCAATCGTTGGATACCTTTTCTCCTTTATGGTCGTTTCATTAAACCCCCAAGCTCTTATCCACTCACCTTCTGGAGTTTCCAACGCTTTTTGCTTAAGCTCATTCAGCACATCTGCAACAGAGTCGATGTGACTTTCTTTACAACTGATATTCAACTGAAAAACCCCATATAAAACCAAGTGTGTGTGTGCATCAATAAATCCAGGAAGAAGAGATTTCCCTGCTAAGTCAATGACTTCCGTCTTCTCTCCAATAAATTTATTCATTTCTAAATTTGAACCGATCCCAATTATTCGATTATCCTTTATTGCTACAGATTCCACTATTGAGTTTTGTCTATCTGATGTAATAACT
>NZ_JBFPJI010000048.1:0-17783 GCF_040838205.1 Bacillus sp. S4 | reverse complement strand
GTATTTTATATGTGGAACTCTCTGTCACAACTGCAATTTTATCTTTATCCTTATTTTTATCATTACTTGAAGTAAAATGATTAAATGCAAAAATCCCAAACACAACCAAAAATAAAATCGCACTCGTAATTAATGATTTTTTAGATAAAAACGCTTCCCTAAAATAAAATGAAAATACATGATAAAATTTACGCATCTTTATTTCGCCCTCTCTACAAAGATTTCGTTCAACGTTGGCTCTAGCATTTTAAATTGTCGTAAGCTAATACCTTGTTCTTGCAATTGTTGCAAAATCTTTAGAGCTTCTGCATCGTCTTGTACTTTTACATAAAGAAGGCCTTGTTGTTTTTCATACGGGACATGTATAGCCTCTAATCCCTTTTCATTCTCTGCTATATCTTCAATCGTTAAATTACGAAAACCGTATTCTTTCTTAATATCACTTAACTGTCCTTCTACAACTGCTTCGCCTTTTTTCAAAATACATACATGTTGGCAAAACGCCTCTACTTGCTCCATACGGTGACTTGATAAAATAATTGTCTTTCCGCTCTGTACTTGTTCTCCAATAATACTAGCTAGCATTCCAGCATTAACTGGATCAAGTCCGCTAAATGGTTCATCCAAAATAAGGAGTTCTGGATCATGAAGAAGAGCAGCTATCAATTGAATTTTTTGCTGATTCCCTTTTGAAAGTTCTCCAGCCGTTTTAAATTTATATTCTGGAATTGCTAAGCGCTCTAACCAGTGATCAATTGCAAGATCCACTTCTTTTTTCGTCATTCCTTCTAATCTACCAAAATATCGCAACTGATCTATTACTCTACTTTTTGTATATAGTCCTCTTTCTTCTGGTAAATATCCAATTGTTACCCCGCTATCACCAAATGACTTTCCATCCCACGTAATAGAACCTTCATTTGGCGTTAATAAACCTAGTAACATTTTAATTGTCGTTGTTTTTCCTGCACCATTTCGGCCAAGTAACCCTAACACTTCACCTTTCGGTAACGAGATTTCCAAACCATTAACTGCTTTAGATTCTCCGAATATTTTTGTTAAGTTTTGAATTTGTAAACTCAATGTATATATCCTCCCCTTCAATAGCATTCTCGCTCTCGCTTACATAATATGTTTGTTTAAAACAACATATAGTAACCTTATTCCATCTTCTTACATACATTCCTTTTCTTCAACTACTTAGTTTTACCTTATCTTTTTTATTTACCTTATCTACTATAGGACAAACTACTACATATACAAAAGACAATATGCAAATGTTCATAAAAAAAATATCATATTTTAATATATAATATTAAATGATTTTCTAACATCGAGGAGGATACATATGAAGATGAAGAGGGGTATTACCACTTTATTATCTGTAGCCGTTCTTTCCACATCGCTTGTAGCATGTTCAGGAACAGCTGAGAAAACAGTGGCAAAAGAAGAGAAAGTACAATTAACAGACCAGCAATTAATGGCTGATTTATGGTATCAAACAGCTGGCGAAACGAAAGCACTATACTACCAAGGATACAATATTGGTCAATTGAAGCTTGATGCAGCTCTTGCAAAAGGGACCGGCAAAAAACCTGCTATCGTACTTGATTTAGATGAAACTGTTTTAGATAACAGTCCTCATCAAGCAATGAGTGTAAAAACAGGAAAAGGCTATCCTTATAAATGGGACGATTGGATTAATAAGGCTGAAGCTGAAGCTCTCCCAGGCGCTATTGATTTCTTAAAATACACAGAGTCTAAAGGTGTAGATATTTACTACATCTCAAATCGTAAAACGAATCAACTAGATGCAACTATTAAAAACCTTGAGCGCGTTGGTGCTCCACAAGCAACAAAAGAGCATATCTTATTACAAGATCCGAAAGAAAAAGGGAAAGAAAAACGTCGTGAGCTTGTTTCGCAAACACATGACATCGTCCTATTCTTCGGTGACAACTTATCTGATTTCACTGGTTTTGATGGGAAATCTGTAAAAGATCGCAATGAAACAGTAGCAGAATCAAAAGCACAATTTGGTGAAAAATTCATCATTTTCCCTAATCCAATGTATGGTGACTGGGAAGGTGCTTTATACGATTATAATTTCAAAAAATCAGATGCAGAAAAAGACAAAATCCGTCATGAAAACTTAAAATCATTTGATGCAAAATAACAAAGAGGATGGCTTACGCCATCCTCTTTTATTGCATATTTCTTGTTAAAGGCAAGATAAACACTTCAACACGTCTATTTTTCGCTTTTCCTTCAGGCGTATCATTTGGTGCAATTGAACGATATTCTCCGTAACCAACTGCACTAAACTTTTCTGGTTGCAATTCTTTATTTTGGAGTAACACCTGCATAAAATTAACTGCACGCTGTGTACTTAACTCCCAGTTTGATGCAAACTGAGCATTTGCGATAGGAACTGTATCTGTATGACCCGACACTGTAATTTCACGAGGTGATGCCGACACAAGCAGGTTAGACATCTCTTTTGCAATCCCTAATGATTCCAACTTCACATCTGCTTTCCCTGAGTCAAATAATACATTTTCTAATATCGTTACCATTAATCCTTTTTCAGTTAAATCCGTTTTAAACGAAGAAGATAATTGCTTTTCCTCAATATACTTGTCAATACTTTGTTGTACTGCTTTTAATTCATTCATTTCTTGCTTTTTCACTTCAGCTTCAGCATCTTTTTTGATTTTCTCAGATTCCAAACCACTTGCCGATAGCTCTTTTTCTTCTTTTGGTTTTTGATCACTTAAAAACTCTTTATTTCCTGTTCCACCTGCTAGTTCACTTCGAAAAGCTACTGCCATCTGTTTAAATTTCGCAGCATCTATACTACTCATTGCAAATAAAACAATAAACAGCGCAAACAACAATGTTAGCATATCAGAATACGGGATTAACCAAGTTTCATCGATATGTTCGTCATGCTTTTTCCTTTTACTTCTTCTATTCTTCCTACTCCGCATTCTTTTCCGCTCCTTTTTCTAGCTTTTTACGCTCAGTTGCAGAAAGCGCACCTAAAATGCGGTTTTTCATAATAAATGGATATGTACCTTCTTGTAACATTAATAAACAATCAATAATTAAACGTTTCTTCTCTAATTCAGCAGCAGACTTTTGCTTTAATTTATTTGCAAATGGATGCCATAATACGTAACCTGAAAAAATACCGAAAATCGTTGCAATAAACGCACCTGAAATAGCATGTCCTAGCTTTTCAATATCAGTTAAATTTCCAAGTGCAGCTACAAGACCAATAACAGCACCTAAAACCCCTAATGTAGGTGCATATGTACCAGCTTGCGAAAAAATAGTAGCTCCTTTTGCATGTCTTTCTTCAATTGCTTCTAATTCAGCTTCTAAAATTTGTTCTAAGTCTTCTGCAGATACACCATCAATCACAAACTTCATACCACGCAAGAGAAATTCATCTTGAATTTTATCTAATTGTTGTTCTAAAGACAAAATACCGTATTTTCTACTCTCAGATGTCCAATGAACAAATAATTCTAGTAACTGTTCATAACTTAAATCTTTTTTATTTGAACCAAAAAGAACTTTAAATAATTTTGGAATCCTTTTTAGTTGATTCATTGGAAAGGCAATACATACTGCTGCAAATGTACCCACAAAAATAATTAATGCTGCTGCAGGATTAACTAAGGCCATTACGTCAGCGCCCTTGACGACCATTCCTACTACTACTGCCAACACTCCTAAAATGACTCCAATAATTGTTGCAAAATCCATTCCCATTCACTCCTAGTCTATACAAGAAGTCCTTTATTCTCCATAATCGTTACATCTCCTTATATGTATATATTACATAAAAAATGAATCACATGAAAGATAGGAAATGAATTATATAAAAAAAACACTACAATTTCACACATTTTCTGACATTTTCTTTGCATTTCTATTACGTTATGACTCTTATATTTCTTTTTCAATAAACTAGACTTATAATAAAAACGATACATATTTTATTAAGAAAGGACAGTGATTACAAGGTCTCATGAAAAAGATAATACTTATTTCTGCCACTACTATTGTAATCGGTATCACATCTTTCGCTTACTTTGGTTCTAAATCACCACTGCAAAATGAGGCGAAAGCTGTCGAAAGTCAAAAACATAGTAACCATCCAAAAGAAGAGATTCCTGCTTTTCCAAAAGCTGATCATAATGCAAAGAAACTAGATGATAATTTTTCCGTTGTAACAAATCCAGATTCTGCTCTTGTATTAGTCAATAAACATCGTAAATTACCAGATGGGTACATTCCAGAAGATTTAACGAAACCGAACGTACCATTTACTAGTCCAAAAGATAAAGAGAAAACATTACTTCGCAAAGATGCTGCAGACGCTCTTGAAAAAATGTTCCAAGCAGCGAAAGAAGAAGGTTTAGAACTTACAGCAGTTTCAGGTTACCGTTCTTACAAACGCCAACAGTCATTACATAATACATATATTAAACGCCAAGGAAAAGCTGAGGCTGATTCGGTAAGTGCAATTCCTGGAACAAGTGAGCATCAAACTGGTCTAGCAATGGATATTAGCTCAAAATCTGCTAAATTCCAATTAGAACCAATCTTTGGAGAGACAGCAGAAGGAAAATGGGTTGCGGAACATGCTCATGAATTTGGTTTTGTCATTCGTTATTTAGAGGATAAAACAGAGACAACAGAGTATTCATACGAACCGTGGCACTTACGCTACGTTGGCAATACATATGCCGCATACATATATAAGCACCACCTAACATTAGAAGAGGCAACGAAGGACAAAAAATAAGAGAGCGAATCGCTCTCTTATTTTTCTTTTATTCTATTATTGTAATAATTCCTTCCATTCCTCAGGCCACGGCTCGCCTCTTCCAGTTTTTTTCGATGCTTGGACCATCATACCGCGTCCAACTAAACAAACTTCCCCCTCTGCATTTTTGACCATATAGTGTAAATCTAATGAGGAGTTCCCAACCGCTCCTGCCTTTACATATACTTTCAACTGCTCATCAAAATAAATTTGTTTAATAAAATTGCATTGTAAATCTGCAACAACGATCATCGTTTCTGATGATTCATGTGTCCATTCTTGCATAAATCCAAGTTCTTTAAACAATGCGATACGAGCTTCTTCAAAATATGTAAAAGCAACGACATTATTTACATGTCCAAACATATCTACTTCACCAAAACGAACTTTGACAGGATTATAAAATGAAAAACCACTTTCCCATTGCTCAAAGTCTTCAATATAAGAAATTCTCTTCATTGTTCCCTCTCCTTTTCGCCTTTAAAATAAACAGAATAAACAGAAATATAAAGTTATAAATATTGCCTCTTCAACATGAAGAGGCAATATTTATTAATAGTTATTGTCGCTACCAAAGAAATCTTTGAACGATTGAATTGTTGTATCACGGTTTAATGCTGCAATTGAAGTTGTTAATGGAATACCTTTCGGACATGATTGCACACAGTTTTGAGAGTTACCACAGTTTGCAAGTCCTCCATCACCCATAATTGCACGCAAGCGATCTGCTTTATGCATTTCACCAGTTGGATGCGAGTTAAATAAACGCGCTTGTGAAAGCGGTGCTGGTCCAATAAAGTCAGACTTACTGTTTACGTTCGGACATGACTCTAAGCAAACACCACATGTCATACATTTCGAAAGTTCATATGCCCATTGACGCTTTTTCTCTGGCATTCTTGGACCTGGTCCTAGGTCGTACGTACCGTCGATTGGAATCCAAGCTTTAACACGTTTTAACGCATTAAACATACGGCTACGGTCAACTTGTAAGTCACGTACAATCGGGAATGTCTTCATCGGCTTTAAGCGAATTGGTTGTTCTAACTGGTCAATAAGAGCTGTACATGATTGACGTGGTTTTCCGTTAATCACCATCGAACAAGCACCACATACTTCTTCTAAACAGTTCATATCCCATGCAATCGGAGTCGTCTGGTTTCCTTTTGAATCAACAGGATTACGACGAATTTCCATCAGTGCCGAAATAATATTCATATTTGGACGATATGGAATTTCAAACTCTTGGTCAAACTCTTGTGCATCTGGTCCATCTTGTCTCGTAATGATGAGGCGGATTGTTTTCTCAGACATGTTGCTTATCCCCCTTCTCTTCACCCTTAGCAGCTACATCATGTTTTGAGGAATAGTCACGTTTACGTGGTTTAATTAATGAAACATCCACTTCTTCGTAATGGAATGCTGGTGCTTTTCCTTCTCCCTCAAATTTCGCCATCGTAGTTTTTAAGAAGTTTGCATCATCACGATTTGGGAATTCTGGTTTGTAATGCGCTCCGCGGCTTTCATTACGGTTATATGCGCCAATTGTAATAACACGTGCTAACTCGAACATATTTGCAAGTTGGCGTGTAAATGAAGCACCTTGGTTACTCCATCTCGCTGTATCGTTAATGTTAATGCGTTTGTAACGCGCCATTAACTCTTCAATTTTCGCATCAGTTTCTATTAACTTTTTATTTTCACGAACTACTGTAACGTTATCTGTCATCCATTCTCCAAGCTCTTTATGAAGAACATATGCATTTTCGTTACCATCAAGCGTTAAAATATTGTTAAATTTCTCTGTTTCGATTAATTCATTTTGCTCATATACAGTAGATGAAACAGCATCAGATGATTTAGAAAGACCTTTCATATACTCAATCGCGTTCGGTCCTGCTACCATACCACCGTAAATTGCTGATAATAGTGAGTTCGCACCAAGGCGGTTACCACCGTGCATAGAATAATCACACTCACCTGCTGCAAATAAACCTGGAATACTTGTCATTTGTTTATAATCAACCCATAATCCGCCCATTGAATAGTGAACCGCTGGGAAGATTTTCATTGGTAGTTTACGAGGATCATCACCTGTAAATTTCTCATAGATTTCAATAATTCCACCAAGTTTAATATCTAGTTCTTTCGGATCTTTATGAGAAAGATCTAAGTACACCATGTTTTCACCGTTAATACCTAGTTTTTGCTCTACGCAAACATCAAAGATTTCACGCGTTGCAATATCACGAGGTACAAGGTTTCCGTAAGCTGGATATTTTTCTTCTAAGAAGTACCATGGCTTACCATCTTTATACGTCCAAACACGTCCACCTTCACCACGTGCAGATTCACTCATAAGACGTAACTTATCGTCTCCAGGAATTGCCGTTGGATGGATTTGAATGAACTCACCGTTCGCATAATATGCACCTTGTTGATATACAGCAGACGCTGCTGTACCTGTATTAATAATAGAGTTTGTTGATTTTCCAAAGATGATACCAGGGCCCCCTGTTGCCATAATCACGGCATCAGCTTGGAAACTTTTTATCTCCATAGTTTGTAAGTCTTGCGCGACGATTCCTCGGCACACACCTTCATCATCCACAACAGCTCGTAAGAAATCCCAACCTTCATATTTCGTTACAAGTCCTGCTACTTCATGACGACGTACTTGCTCATCTAATGCATATAGTAATTGTTGACCAGTTGTTGCGCCAGCAAATGCTGTACGATGATGTTGTGTTCCACCGAAACGACGGAAATCAAGAAGCCCTTCTTCCGTACGGTTGAACATAACACCCATGCGGTCCATTAAATGAATAATACCAGGTGCTGCATCACACATCGCTTTAACTGGTGGTTGGTTCGCTAAGAAGTCCCCACCATAAATTGTATCGTCAAAGTGGATCCATGGAGAATCCCCTTCACCTTTTGTATTTACGGCACCGTTAATTCCACCTTGGGCACATACAGAATGTGAACGTTTTACTGGTACTAAAGAAAATAGTTCAACATTCACTCCTGCTTCTGCCGCTTTAATCGTTGCCATTAAGCCGGCCAAGCCACCGCCGACTACTATAAGTTTCCCTTTCATGTTCTCCCACTCCTTACTGGTTTGCTAGCTGTGGATCGATGAACGCTAATAATGCACTCACACCTACATAAGATAGACCTAAGAAAATAGCTAATGTTACATAAGTAGAGATTCTTTGTGAACGTGGAGATACTGTAATTCCCCAGCTTATGCAGAATGTCCATAGTCCATTTGCAAAGTGGAAAATTGTTGAAACAACACCAACTAAATAGAAACCAAACATAAATGGGTTGTTTAAAATATCTGCCATCATATCATAGTTTACCTCTTTACCTAACAATGCTTGAATACGAGTTTCCCAGACGTGCCAAGAAATGAAGATCAGCGTAACGATACCTGAAATTCGTTGGAAGACGAACATCCAGTTACGGAAATAGCCGTAAGATACCGCATTGTTCTTAGCTGTAAATGCAATATATAAGCCATATATAGCATGGTACAGTATAGGTAAAAAGATGATGAAAATTTCTAGCGCATACCGGAATGGAAGGAGCTCCATAAAGCCTGCAGCTTTGTTAAAAGCCTCTGCTCCTCTTGTTGCAAAGTTGTTTACAATTAAATGTTGCGTCAAAAAGACACCAACCGGGATGACCCCCATTAATGAGTGCCACTTACGAAACGTATACTCGCGGCCTTTCATGTCCCCATTACCCCCTTGAATGTTTGACTGCTGTTTTCAGATTAATTTACAACAATAATGTTTTTTCACTATTGGCATAAGAAAAACTGAAAAAATTATTCAAAATATTTCAGCATAATTTGATTCCAAGTTCATTTTACCCCTATTTTTGTCGAAGCGTCAAGAAAACGTATACATAATTTGCATATAATTTGCCAATTCTTTTTTTCTTCTTATATATTCAGATTTTCCCTAAGAAAAATCTGTTTTTATAAATGAAAAATGTTATATAATAATCCCTATAGAAAGAGGGGAATATTGTGAGCAAAAATACAATCGATATAACATCTTTAGAAGATGTTTCATTGAACGCCTTCGCTTATGAATTGCTACGTGAAGAATTACTACCTGATTTAATTGGTAACGATTTAGATGGTATTTTATACTGGGCCGGTAGAAACCTTGCGAGAAAATATCCACTAGAAACAATTGAAGAAGTCATTCAGTTTTTTGAAAAAGCTGGTTGGGGCACTTTAAGCATCATTGAACATAAACGTCGTGAAATGCAATTTCAACTTAAAGGTACACTTATTACTGAGCGTCAAAAACAAAAAAGACATTCATCTTATCAATTAGAAGCTGGATTTATCGCCGAGCAAATTCAAAGACAAAGAAACGTCGTTGCAGAGTCCTATGAGGAACAGAAAAAACGTTCAGACTCTATTACATTTCTTGTTAAATGGGATATAAAAGATCTCATTGAAGTGTAGCATCTACTTACAGTCAACTAGACATATAAGTTTAGTTGACTTTTTTGTATATTCATTTAGGTGTGTTTATTTTAAATCTTCAGAAATTATATCAAAAAACAGAAGACATTGTAAACTACAACGTCTTCTTACCTGTTAAATAAGTATAAATTGTCTCCGCTACATTTTTCGGCATACCCGCTTCGACAAATTCCGATACGGAAGCTTCTTTCATCTTTTTTAATGAACCAAAATGTTTTAGCAATACTTTTTTTCGTTTATCACCGATTCCCGGAATTTCATCTAACGCCGATTGAATAACAGATTTCCCGTGTAATTGACGATGGAATGTAATTGCAAATCGATGTACTTCATCTTGAATGCGCTGCAATAAATAAAATTCTTGGCTATTCCTCGCAAGCATAACAGGCTCAGGCGGATCTCCAATAATTAAATGTGATGTTTTATGTTTTTCATCTTTTACAAGCCCTGCCATTGGAATATATAATCCAAGCTCGTTTTCAAGAACATCACTTGTAGCCGCTAGATGTCCTTTTCCCCCATCGATAATTATTAAATCTGGCAAAGGTGAATTTTCCTTCAATGCTCTCGTATAACGGCGTCTCACAACTTCCCTCATAGACTCGTAATCATCTGGCCCTTGGACCGTTTTAATTTTATATTTCCGATATTCTTTCTTCGCTGGTTTCCCATCGATAAAAGCAATCATTGCTGAAACAGGATTTGTCCCTTGAATATTTGAATTATCAAACGCTTCAATACGATAAGGTGTTTCAATACCGAGCTGCTTTCCTAAATGATCTACAGCTTTAATCGTTCGCTCTTCATCACGTTCAATTAAGTGAAATTTCTCTTCTAGTGCAATTTTTGCATTTTTATTTGCTAATTCCACAAGATCTTTTTTCTTCCCACGCTTCGGCTGTGTCGCTTCAACTTCTAAAAAGCGCTCTACTAATTCTGAATCGATACTTCCTGGAACAACAATTTCCTTCGGCTTGAAATGACTACTGTTTTCATAAAATTGACCGATAAAAGTTAAAAAACCCTCTTCAGGTTCATCATATATCGGGAACATGGAAACATCGCGCTCAATTAACTTTCCTTTTCGAACGAAGAAAACTTGAACACACATCCACCCTTTATCAACTGCATATCCAAACACATCCCGATCCACTAAATCACTCATAATCATCTTTTGCTTTTCCATAATTGCATCAATATGAGCAATTTGATCTCGCAACTCTTTCGCCCGTTCAAATTCTAGTTTCTCTGAAGCCTCGTACATCTTCGTTTCTAATTCTGAACGAATTTCTTTATGCCCACCATTTAAGAATTTAATAATTTCATCTACAATTTCTTTATTTTGCTCATCCGTTACTTCTTTCACACAAGGCGCTAAACATTGGCCCATATGATAATATAAGCAAACTTTATCTGGCATATTTGAACATTTACGAAGTGGATACATACGATCTAATAATTTCTTTGTTTCATGTGCCGATTGCGCATTTGGATAAGGGCCAAAATACTTTCCTTTATCCTTTTTTACGTTTCGCGTAATGAGTAAGCGCGGCTGTTTTTCAGCTGTAATTTTAATGAAAGGATATGTTTTATCATCTTTTAATTGAATATTATATTTCGGATCATATTTTTTTATTAAATTCAACTCTAAAATAAGAGCCTCCAAATTTGAGGAAGTCACAATATATTCAAAATCAACAATTTCTCCAACAAGCCGAAGTGTTTTCCCATCATGTGAACCAGTAAAGTACGAGCGCACACGATTTTTGAGTACCTTTGCTTTTCCGACATATATAACTGTTCCCTGCTTATCCTTCATTAAATAACAACCAGGTTGATCAGGCAAAATTGCTAACTTCTCTTTTAAATGCTCGTGCACTCGTCTCCCTCCATTTCTACATGCTTATCATTTTTATTTTCACATAAAAACATACTATGTCAAAACACCCAACATACGTTCTTTTATTGTAACGGAAAGGTTGTAAAAAAGAAAATAAAAAAAGCTACCAAATGGCAGCTTCTTTATTTTAGAAGTGTTTAGAAACTAATTCTACTAACGCTTCTTTCGGTTTATATCCTAACGCTTGATCAACCACTTTACCGTCTTTTAATACGAAAAGAGCTGGAATGCTCATTACTTCGAATTGACGAGCAGTTTCTTGGTTTTCATCAACGTCCACTTTTACTACTTTTACTTTCTCGCCTAACTCTGAATCGATTTCCTCTAATACAGGAGCGATCATTTTACAAGGTCCGCACCAAGGCGCCCAGAAATCTAATAATACAACACCTTCGCTAGTTTCAGCTGCGAAGCTTTGGTCATTTGCATTTATAATTGCCATTTTATTTCCTCCTTCAAGTATATTCTACCAAGAGTATATCATTAACTTTTATACGTGGCGAATATTATGTATCGTTATGTATTGTAACAAAAAAATGTTCCTTTATACTATATAAAAATATGGATGAAATACTAAAAAGATGAGAGACAGGGGATCTCTCACCTTTTTCTATATATAGGGGTACTTCACTTGGAACTCAAGGGTACTCAAATCATGAATGTACTTTTAACTTTTTAAACTCTTCTGTTAAAAGAGGTAATACTTCAAATAGATCACCGACAATACCGTAGTCAGCTACTTTGAAGATACTTGCTTCTGGATCTTTATTAATCGCAACAATTATTTTTGAATTAGACATACCAGCTAAATGTTGAATCGCACCAGAAATTCCGCATGCAATGTATAGGTCTGGTGTAACAACTTTACCTGTTTGACCAATTTGTAATGAATAATCACAGTACTCAGCATCACAAGCGCCACGAGATGCTCCAACAGCGCCGCCTAGTACGTCAGCTAATTCTTTTAACGGTTTAAATCCTTCTTCACTCTTCACACCACGTCCGCCAGCTATAATGACTTTCGCTTCAGAAAGATCAACACCTTCTGCAGTTTTACGGACAACATCTTGAATGATTGTACGTAGATCTTTCACATCAACTGTAATAGAAGACACATCACCGATGCGAGATTCATCTTTTTCAAGAGTTGCGATATTATTTGGACGTACTGTCGCAAATAATATACCATCTGTTACAATCTTCTTCTCAAATGCTTTACCAGAATAGATTGGACGAGTAAAGATAACATTGCCACCTTCAATTTCTAAAGCAGTTACGTCAGAAATTAAACCAGCTTCAAGCTTCGCTGCTAATTTTGGTGATAAATCTTTACCAAGTGCTGTATGTCCAAATACAATGCCTTCTGGATTTTCTTCAGCATATACAGCTAAAAATGCTTGTGCATAACCATCAGATGTATATGATTTTAATTTATCATTTTCAACTGTCACAACGCGATCTGCACCGTAATGAATCAATTCATTTGCAAAAGAGGCAACGCTGTCTCCAACTAGAAGACCTACCACTTCACCGCCTTCTGCAATTGTTTTTGCTGCTGCTACTGCTTCAAACGAAACGTTACGTAGCGATCCATCACGAACTTCACCCATTACTAATACTTTACGAGCCATAGATTTTCCCTCCTGCATATATAATTTCGTATTTTATTAGATTACTTTCGCTTCTGTGTGGAGCAACGATACAAGTTCTTTTACTTGATCTTGCAGCTCGCCTTGTAACACTTTTCCTGCATCTTTCTTAGGAGGCAAATAGATTTCAATTGTTTTTGTTTTTGCTTCCACATCATCTTCTTCTAAATCTAAATCATCTAATTCTACTTCTTCTAGTGGCTTCTTCTTCGCTTTCATAATACCTGGAAGTGATGGATAACGCGGTTCATTTAAACCTTGTTGCGCTGTTACTAGAATAGGTAATGATGATTCAATTACTTCTGTATCCCCTTCAACATCACGCTCAATCTTCACATTTGTACCATCAATTTCAAGCTTCGTAATCGTCGTTACGTATGGGATATTTAACGCTTCAGCTACTCGTGGACCAACTTGTCCAGATGCACCGTCAATCGCAACGTTCCCGCCTAAAATTAAATCAATTTCTTTATCTTTTAAATATTCAGCAAGCACTTTTGCTGTTGTAAATTGGTCACCATTCTCAACATCATCTTCAATGTTAATTAGTACCGCTTTATCGCAGCCCATCGCTAATGCTGTGCGAAGTTCTTTTTCACTATCCTCGCCACCAACTGTTATAACAGTAACTTCTCCACCTTGTGCATCTCTTACTTGAATCGCTTCTTCAATCGCATATTCATCGTAAGGGTTGATGATGAATTCCGCTTCGCCATCGTAAATTGCACCGTTTTTAATTACGATTTTTTCTTCTGTATCAAATGTTCGTTTCATGAGTACGTAGATGTTCATTCCATTTACCCCCTTATTTTTCAGAAAGATTCTATCAATTTTAAAATTCTGTTAATTTTTATTAAAAAAATAATTGGACTACCTACCACTAAATGAAGGCTTACGTTTTTCTAAAAACGCTGCTACGCCTTCTCTTCCATCTTCACTCGTAAATACTTCACCAAAAATCTGTGATTCACGCTGTACACCTTCATAATAATGAGACGATTTTGTCGTTTGTAATAACTCTAGCACAGCACGAGTTGTTGCTGGGCTTTTTCCAGCAATCTGTTTTGCAATTTTAAGCGTATCTTCTAAAATGGATTCTTCAGAAAACACTCCGTTAACAAGTCCCCATTGCAATGCTTCTGCACCAGTAATTGGTGTACTTGTTAACATCATTTCACAAGCTTTCGCTTTACCAACATAACGTGGTAAGCGCTGTGTACCTGCAAAACCAGGAATTAATCCAAGTGTTAATTCAGGTAAACCAAGCTTTGTACTTTCAGTTACAAAGCGCATGTGGCAAGACATAGCAAACTCAAGGCCACCGCCAAGTGCCGCTCCATGAATTGCCGCAATAACTGGTTTTGAGCATTTTTCAACACGCTCAAACGTAACTTGTCCAAGCTGTGCTAACTCTGTTGCTTGCTTCGCTTCAGTAACAGATGTAAATTCTTTAATATCTGCCCCCGCTGAGAAGAAGCGTCCTTCACCATGTAAAACAACAACACGAATGTTATCATCCTTTTCCACTTGATCGATTAATTCAGTAACGTCATGCATAACTTGTGAAGACATCGCATTAGCTGGAGCATGATTTAACGTCGCCACCGCGATATGATCTTCAACTTTTACAGATAGGAATTTCAACATGATCCCTCCCATTATTTACGATAACCACAAGCTGCAATAAGTAGCCCGTGTACCGTTTTTGAAAGTGCGACCAGATCATACTTATGATCGCTCATTACCCAATTGGTCACAACTTCATCTACTGTTCCAAAGATCATTTGTCTTGCCACGCGAACATTTAAATCCGCCTGAAACTCACCTTGCTTTATACCTGTCTCTAAAATCTCATCCATAACTTGTAAGTAGCCTTTTAATACTTCATTTATTTTAAGGCGCAAGTCTTGATTGGACTGCCTTAGTTCTAATTGCGTAACGATAGCAAGAGGATCATTTTGTGACAACAGCAAGAAGTGCGTTTCTACCAACATGAATAACTTCGCTACAGCGCTTTCAATTCCTGCTATTTTTTGACGAATTGTTTCAACAAATTCTCCCATCTTCTCTTGGAATAAGGATATTAATATATCTTCTTTATTTTTAAAATATAAATAAATCGTGCCATCAGCTACCCCAGCTTGCTTTGCAATTTTAGAAACTTGCGCTTGATGGTATCCATTCTCCGCAATCACAATGACTGCTGCATCAATAATTTGATTGTATTTCGGTCTATTTTTCTTCACTTTACTGTCCCCTTCAAGAAGATGACTGAATGAATAGTCATTCATATTCTTATAATACTGACTATTTAGAAAAGTGTCAATCCTATTTTTTCAAAAAGAAAGGGCCTTAGCCCGTTTGCTCATCCTCATTCTTTCTCTTCTCTTCATCTATTAGGACACGGCGTAAAATTTTTCCGACTGTCGTCTTCGGCAACTCACTTCTAAACTCATATACCTTTGGAACTTTGTAAGCTGCTAAATATTTACGTGCAAACTGATCTAATTCTTCTTCAGAACACTCAGCGCCTTCTTTCAAAACAACAAACGCTTTTACAGTTTCCCCTCGATACGGATCAGGAACACCGATTGTTACCACTTCTTGCACCTTTTCATGTTCATATAACACCTCTTCTACTTCACGAGGATATACGTTAAAACCACTAGCAACGATCATATCTTTCTTACGATCTTTCACATAGAAAAAGCCATCCTCATCCATGTATCCTACATCACCTGTATGAAGCCAGCCATCTTGCAGTACAGCTGCCGTTTCTTCTGGCTTATTCCAATACCCTTTCATAATTTGTGGGCCCTTTACAACAATTTCACCAATTTCACCTGGAGGTAATGACTCTCCTGTCTCAAGTGACATGATGATTGCCTCAGTATCCGGCCACGGTACCCCAATACTTCCCGGCACACGCTTTTCCCACAAAAAATTCCCATGTGTAACTGGTGATGACTCCGTTAATCCATAACCTTCTACTAATTTACCACCTGTAACTCTCTCAAACTCCTCCTGTACTTCTACAGGAAGCGGTGCAGAACCACTAATACAAGCCTGAATTGAAGAAATATCATATTCTTTTAAAAGAGGACTATTTAATAGAGCAATATAAATGGTTGGTGCTCCTGGAAATAGTGTGACTTTATGTTTCTTAATTGCTTCAAAAACCATTTTCATATCAAACTTCGGAATAAGCACCATTTTATACCCTTGCATAATACTCAAATTCATTACAGCTGTCATCCCGTACACATGAAAAAACGGAAGAACACCAAGAATTACCTCTTCTCCTTCTTTACAATTATATAACCAATGCGCTCCCATTAAAGTGTTCGAAACGAGGTTTTTATGCGTTAACATAACCCCTTTTGGAAACCCTGTCGTTCCCCCTGTATACTGCAAAAGGGCTAGATCATTTTCAGGATCACATGGAACTTCAACATTAGTACTACTTTCCCTTTCTACCGATTTCCAAAGATGAATCGTTTCGCTTTCCGACACATTCACAACAAGATTTGCCTGCTTTTTTTGTACAAATGGATAAAGTAAATTTTTAGGGAATGGTAAAAAATCTGCAATACGGGTTACGATAATGTGCTCAATCTTTGTTGCAGTTTGAACGTTAGTAACTCTCGGAAACACTAAATCAAGGCAAAGAATAACTTTTGCCCCTGAGTCATGAAGTTGATACTCAAGCTCTCTTTCTGTATAAAGAGGATTCGTTTGTACGACAATACCACCCGCAAGCAAAGTACCATAATAACCAATTACAGATTGCGGACAATTCGGTAACATAATCGCAACTCTATCGCCTTTTTCAATACCAAGCCTTTGAAGGTAATTCGCAAATTTCTTTACCTTGTCATGGAAATCTGAAAATGTAACATCTTTCCCTAAAAAATGAAGCGCTTTCTTTTCTGGATAACGAGCAGCCATTTTCTCTAAATATCTATGAAGTGGCTGAATATCATAAGAAATCGTCCCTGGAATTTCATCTGGATAACTCTGCAGCCAAGGTTTTTCCACTCTCATTCCCCCTTCCAATACTTGTGAAAATAAATGAATGTTCATTCATGATGGTTGTTTTCATTATATTATAGTCATAACAGCGTTACAATCATAATATTCTGACTTTCATATAACTATGCTTTACTTCGTTAACTTCTTATTATATGTATAAACTCTCTTAATTTTAAAAGAATAAGAAAGTTCACGTTACTTAGCTTAATCTTATAATCGTTAAAACTGCACCAGGTGTAGTCGTTGATAATGTTGCAACAGCTAACAATCCAAACAACTGCAAACTAATTGCACTCCCCGCTGCAAGAGTCGTAATAATTGTTGCACTAAATGAAGTCGTCGCTAATGCAGGAGAGTTGATAGTCCCAGCAAGCGGTGCTCCATTAATTGTAATTCGCGAACTAACTAATAATGAAGCCGTTATATTAATTGTATATGAAATATAATAATTCCCCGCATTTGCGGCCGTAAATACTGTGTTCCCCCCCGACACTGTAATTCCTGGACCGATATTCTGATTATTTGGAAGTGGGACATTTGTTCCACCAAGAAGCACTGATATTGCCGCTCCTGATGTATTATTCGCAAATGCATACGTCGCAGTTATACTTGTACCTGTTACTCCCGTTGCTCCCGTTTCACCTGTTGCTCCCGTTGCTCCCGTTGCTCCCGTTGCTCCCGTTACTCCTGTTGCTCCCGTTGCTCCCGTTGCTCCCGTTGCCCCCGTTACTCCCGTTGCTCCCGTTACTCCCGTTACTCCTGTTGCTCCCGTTGCTCCCGTTGCTCCTGTTGCTCCCGTTGCTCCTGTTGCTCCTGTTGCTCCCGTTGCTCCTGTTGCTCCTGTTGCTCCTG
>NZ_JBFPJI010000489.1:0-1663 GCF_040838205.1 Bacillus sp. S4 | reverse complement strand
TTCTCACACACTCTAATTAGTTTACATAATGATTTTACAGTTTACCTTTATCGATATATTCTAAATGTCCTCTTCCCCAACCACACATACTATCCAAAACAGTGCTTACTGTTTTTCCATGTTCTGTTAAGCTGTATTCAACTTTAGGTGGTATTTCTTGATAAATTTCACGTTTTATAAGTTGATCTTGTTCTAATTCACGAAGCTGCTTCGCTAATGTCCCTTGAGATATATCTGGTATTAGCCGCTTTAATTCACCAAACCGTTTCGTTCCATCTGTTAGCAAAATAAATAAAATAAGTGGTTTCCATTTCCCACCGATTATTTGTAATGTCGCTATTACTCCTTTTAATTTCGGTTCTTGTAAATCCATTTTTCTCACCTCTTCCTCAAATCATAATGAGTAATTTTTCATATTATTTATCCATACGATAAGCGATTAGTACGAAATTTGCGACTATGTACATATAAAGTGCGTACTTTTCACTTGCTATCTTTTAATGAATAATAAAAGCATGCAGTTTTATTTTAAAGTTTATATCAAGGGAGTGGCTAAAATATGTCTATTACTACATTAAAAGATAATCGTATCGTTATCATTGGCGGGAGTTCGGGTATGGGATTAGCTACAGCGAAACAAGCAATTGAACAAGAAGCACATGTTATTATTGCAGGGCGCTCGGAAGAAAAGTTAAAGGCTGCTCGAGAATTAATAAATAACAACCATCTTCAAACTTATATATTGGATAATCAAAATAAGAAACAGTTACAAGATTTTTTCAAGAAAGTTGGTAATTTTGATCATTTATTCACACCAGGTGCCTCTTATACACTTGGGCCAATAACCGCTACAGCTGAAATTGCTGAAAGCAGCTTTATCGGAAAGTTTTGGCCACAATATTATGCAGTAAAATATGCAATTCCTTTTCTTTCAAATTCAGGATCTATCGTATTAATGTCTGGTGCCTTTAGTCAGAGACCACTAAAGGGCGGAGCCGCTTATGGCGCTTGTAATGGTGCTATTGAAAGTTTAGGGAAAGCTTTAGCAGTTGAATTAGCACCGATTAGAGTTAATGTTGTTTCTCCTGGAACGATACAAAGAGAGAATGAACAAAACGAAAAAAGACTAGCTGCTTATGAAGGTTATAAATCTCTTTCTCTTGTACAACGATCTGGATATAATGACGAAATTGCACACACTGTCATTTATTTAATGCAAAATAGTTTTACTACTGGCAACGTATTGTTTCCTGATGGAGGATACATATATCATTAATTTACAAAATTTAATGCCTCCTTAGATTAACTAGTATTAAGGAGGCTATTATTGCTAATCAACGAGGCATTTGTGCTAAATATTTTCGGATAGAAATAAAGTAAAAAAGGCATCGTATATGCCTTTTTTACTTTATTGTTTATTTGTTTATCGGATAACAAACCTCTGTAACCCACTTATTAGGATCTGATTCCATCGCTGGGCTAACGTGATAAATATTAAACATCGGTCCGGCTAATTCATAACCTTCCGTTTCAATCCATTTTGCTGCCGCCTCATTTACAGCTGTCATTTGTTCGTAACTTCCGTTAACTGTTATTGAAGCTACACAAGATGGATCTATCTTTTTGAAATTAACATCTTTTGTATTTTCATGCTCCCCTAAAA
>NZ_JBFPJI010000488.1:0-1673 GCF_040838205.1 Bacillus sp. S4 | reverse complement strand
ATTTTGAAGTACCCCCTAAATGAAAATTTTCTTTCTCTACAGTTAGTTATTTTGAGAGGTCAGCTCATTTTTTTGTTTTGGGGGTGTTTACTTTTCTTATTTATTCTATTTAACAAAAGCACCTTTTTGTTTGAATGTATTATTTCACAAATTCCCCGTCATAGAAATAACTTTATTATGATTTACAGTTTACAATGACTGAAATTCATATTAATAAAGACCTCCATTTACGATTCGAACTTTGCATATGAATTGCTAATCAAGTAATAAATCGGACTTAAATACGATTACAGCATTTCCTGCAATTCTTACTTCCTCTGGCTCCTGATTACAAATTTTCACTTGAACATCAATGATACCCGCCCGTTTTATAGCTTCGCCCTGCACTGCTTTAAAACTAAATAAAGTATTATCATGTTTGACAAGTCTACGATGTATCAAGTATGCGCCTAAAGGACCGTTCGCATTACCTGTAACAGGGTCTTCGTTAATACCAATTGCAGGAGCAAACATTCTTCCATGAATTAAAATATCAGAGTCGGGAGCATTCATCGTAAACACATAGAAACCATTGCAATTAATTAATCCACTGACTTTTGTGAGTAACTCCATATTAGGGTTTAATTGGTTAAGAAGTTCCGAATTTTTAATTCCAATCATTACCTTAGAATGCCCGGTTGAAACGATTTGTACTGGACAATCTTCTAATAAATCATTTTCACTAATATTGAAAGCTGTAAATATATTCTCTAAAGCTACACCTTCAATCACAGTTTCAAAACTTATACTACCCTGCGTCATAATAATTTTGTAATCATTATCTTCATTAATCACATCGACTGGTAAAATGCCGGCACCAGTTTTATGATAAACTTTAACTGTATTTAAACTATTTTCAACTGCACGAGCATAGTGGGCAGCAATCGTCGCATGTCCACAGATAGGGACCTCATGAGTAGGCGTAAAAAAACGAATATGTACATCAGATTCGCTATTGTCTGATTTAAAGATAAATGCCGTTTCCGAATTGTTAAGCTCTCTAGCAATCCTCTGCATCTCACCCGAGGATAAACCATCTGCATTTGTTATTACACCAGCCGGATTACCTGATAATTTTTTCTTCGTAAATGAATCAATTTGATATAATCGGTACTTTCTTTCCATGTCATTTTCCACCTTTAATATATTTAATTTTTGGTCCTTTAAACTATCTTTAATTCTTATTATATTAAAGTTCTCCCGTTACTTCTATAAGGAGCTTGATAGCGATGGGGTAGTACCACATCGCTATCAAGCTAAGCTTATGCAAAGTCAATTTTTGGTTTAGTAGTTCAGCTAATAGGTGTTGTAAAAATTGGACGGCCGCTTGATTAAATCGTTGATTCAATCCCTCTGAATTGATGAGCACTTCTGTTGATGCTTCCAAACAGCTAGATAATTGAGTTAAAGAAGTCGTAGCGATATTTTGACTCATCCATACACATAAAGCGACTAAATCTTTTGCTTGGTATTTACTGGTTCGTTGCACGAAACCAACATCTCTAGCAAGATCTCGTAAGATATTTGGAGATAAAAAGCTTTGAATCTCTTGAGCAAATAGTTGTAATTCATCAGATATAGAAATAGACATACAAAAAACGCCATCCTTTCCTATGATTCTACAGAAAGAATAA
>NZ_JBFPJI010000487.1:0-1703 GCF_040838205.1 Bacillus sp. S4 | reverse complement strand
CTATAAACAAGCGAATATTAAAATTAAGGAAGATAAAAAATAAAACAGTTTGGCCTAATATGGGCCAAACTGTTTTATTTTTTTGTATAGGTACGGCTATACCATGGAACTGCTTCGTTTAATTTTTTTTCTTGTTTTAATGCTTCAGGACCAATATAATCTTGAAGTGTTTTTTTTGCTATTGTTAAAGATAAGGTTGTTTTCGGATTTCGATAGGAGGATTCAAGGTGACCAAGATGCGGTAGGGTGCGAAAATCATCTTTCGTAGGAGGGATATGGAAAAAATAATCACCTAAACGTATAAGAACATCGGATTGTTGTTGACTAAAACGTGGATTTCTAGAAAAATGTAATCCTTCTTTGATAGCCTTTTTTTCAGTAATTAAGCGTTCTAAAGCAGTCTTTTTTAACCAATATAAGTACTTAGGGTTAGTTGCAGCTTTAGCATGACGATTCACAACGAAAATAGATTGAGCTAGTCTATTAATAGAATGTTGATTATGTAATTGAGATTGGGGTTGTGAAGGTTTCATATTGAATCTCCTTTCAAGTTTTTCTTATTATAGCATAAATAAAATGGGTTTTTATTATATGCAAAAAGTAATTGTATATATTTTCAATATTAAAGCAATATTGTTACAAAAAACAACTATTTTGTATAATAGTGATAGAATATGTTTCAGAAATTTGATAATGAAAGAGTGAGAAGTTTGAAAGAAATATTAAAACTACAATATGCCATTATAGACATTGGTTCTAATACAATGCGTTTAGTTATTTATGAAAAACAAAGCGGGGGTTTTTATAAAGAGATTGAAAATACGAAAGTGGTCGCTAGGTTAAGAAATTATTTAGTAAATGGTGTATTAAGTGAAGAAGGAATAGAAGTATTATTACAAACATTATTTCAATTTCAAGAAAGTACACGATTCCATAAGTTACATCATGTACTTTGCGTTGCAACGGCAACAATTAGACAGGCTGAGAATCAAGATGAAATTAAAAAACTTGTTGAAGGGCAAACAGATTTTACTCTTAGAGTTTTATCAGAATATGAAGAAGCACGTTACGGTTATTTAGCAGTTATGAATTCCACTTCATTTTCAGAAGGAATTACAGTTGATATTGGTGGGGGGAGTACAGAAGTTACATACTTTCGAAATAGAGAAATTTTAGAATATCATAGCTTTCCTTTTGGAGCACTTTCTTTAAAGCAACAATTTATTCAAGGTGATATTCCTACTACAGAAGAGTTAGAGGGAATAAAAAACTATTTATGGTATCAATTTCGAACGCTACCATGGTTAATCGATAAAGAATTACCCCTTATCGCAATTGGGGGGAGTGCGAGGAATATGGTGAAAATCCATCAAAATTTAATTTGTTATCCTATAGCTGGATTACATTTATACAAAATGAAAGAAGAAGATATTAAACATGTAAAAGAGGAATTAAAAGAATTGTCGTTCATAGAGCTTCAAAAGATGGAGGGGTTAGCAAAAGATCGAGCAGATACAATTATTCCAGCAGTCGAAGTCTTTCATATGCTTGTTAACGTTATAGAGGCACCGGCATTTATATTGAGTAAAAAAGGATTAAGAGAAGGTGTTTTTTATGAAGAATTAGCGAAAGATTTGGGGATTTCGTACTATCCGAACGTAGTAGAAGAAAGTTTATATTTATTATCATATGAATACGAAATG
>NZ_JBFPJI010000047.1:0-17908 GCF_040838205.1 Bacillus sp. S4 | reverse complement strand
AGTTATAGGGAATATGTACATCCGCATTTAGAATGAGGTTGGGATGTTATCTATAAAATTGCGAAAGCAGTAAAACTGATACCAGTTTTACTGCTAAGGAAACAATTATGCAATTTTTTCAATAATAATTGATGCCCCTGTACCAACAGCTAGTGATAATATCGCCTCTATACCAATTACTTCAACTGATACTGGAGCTGTTGTAATTTGTATAATCGCTTGGATAACGATAGGTGTTCCAAGTGAAACTAAGTTTCTTGCAGCACCTGGTACTGCTAGGCCATTTACTTGAATTTCAATGCCACCGAGTAAACCTGATGTTGCAGTATATGCGATAACAGTAATTTTATATAATCCATTTTGGTGTATGGTGAAAGTATCGCTATCTAATTGAGTAATCGCTGTACCGAGCTGTGACCCAGCGGTATTAAATGGTACAGGCGTGTTAATCCCAACGTTGATGCTACTCGCAGCGGAGTTAAATGCGTACAATCCTGCTGGAAGTCCTAATCTAGATGGTCCAGTCGGCCCAGTATCGCCGATTGGTCCAGTAGCACCAGTCGGTCCGGTAGTACCAGATGGTCCAGTCGGCCCAGTATCGCCGATTGGTCCAGTAGCACCAGTAGACCCGATAGCGCCAGATGGTCCAGTGTTGCCAGTAGCACCAGTCGGTCCGGTAGTGCCAGATGGTCCAGTAGCACCAGTCGGTCCGGTAGTGCCAGATGGTCCAGTAGCACCAGTAGACCCGATAGCGCCAGTCGGCCCAGTATCGCCGATTGGTCCAGTAGCACCAGTAGCACCAGTAGCACCAGTCGGTCCGGTAGTGCCAGATGGTCCAGTGTTGCCAGTCGGCCCAGTATCGCCGATCGGTCCAGTAGCACCAGTCGGCCCAGTGTTGCCAGTCTGTCCAGTGGCACCAATCGGTCCGGTAGTACCAGATGGCCCAGTCGGTCCAGGTGTCAAAGAAAATTGTGGAAATGCAGGGTCAGATGTGCTGGAAGATAAAGAGTCAACTGGATTTAAGCTGTTTGAATCATTATGATTGGACATAAATTCACCTCCGTAAATCTCTCGTTATATAATAGGTGAAAATTAATGAGAAAATGACATAGATATTTGTATGCTTGAAAAGAAACTTTAATTATATGGAACAATATAAAAAAATGGAAAGTTTTGTGTGCATATAACATATGATTGAGATGGAACAGATTAAGTATATGGAACATTATAAAGATGTACTATCTCCATCATAAGGGAGAGATGCATAATGAAAGGGATTATTTTAGCGGGCGGAACTGGATCGAGACTATATCCAATAACGAAAGTAACGAATAAACATCTACTTCCCGTTGGGCGGTATCCGATGATTTATCATGCAGTATATAAACTGAAACAATGTGAGATTACAGATATTATGATTATTACAGGTAAAGAGCATATGGGAGATGTTGTTAGCTTTTTAGGAAGTGGTCACGAATTTGGTGTGTCCTTTACGTATCGTGTGCAAGATAAGGCAGGCGGAATTGCGCAAGCGTTAGGGCTTTGTGAGGATTTCATCGGGAATAATCGTATGGTAGTTATATTAGGAGATAATATCTTTTCAGATGATATTCGTCCCTATGTTGAAGAATTCACAAATCAAAAAGAAGGTGCTAAAGTGCTGCTTCAATCTGTAGAAGATCCCGAAAGATTTGGTGTGGCACATATTCAAAACCGAAAAATAATTGAAATTGAAGAAAAGCCGAAGAAACCGAAAAGTTCTTATGCTGTTACGGGAATTTATTTGTATGATTCGAAAGTCTTTTCTTATATAAAAGAATTAAAACCTTCCGCAAGGGGAGAACTTGAAATTACGGATATAAATAATTGGTATTTAAAACGAGGGGTACTTACTTATAATGAAATGAGCGGCTGGTGGACGGATGCAGGAACTCATGCTTCTCTTCAAAGGGCGAATACGTTAGCGCGGGATATAAACTTTGGGAAACAGTTTAATGGAGAATAGGTGAGAATATGAAAGTTGTAGACACAAATTTTACCGATGCGAAATTGTTAGAACCGAAGTTATTTGAAGACGATCGAGGTTTCTTTATAGAAAGTTATAATAAGAGGGTGCTAGAAACATTAGGAATTACGGATTCATTTGTACAGGATAACGTATCTTATTCAGCTAAAGCGGGAACGATTCGAGGACTACACTTCCAGAAAAAACCGAAAGCACAAACGAAACTCATTCAAGTTGTTCAAGGGGCAATTTATGATGTTATCGTAGATTTAAGAAAAGATTCACCAACCTTTAAACAATGGAAAGGGTATATTTTAAGCGCGGATAATCACCGGCAATTATTAGTGCCAAAAGGATTTGCTCATGGTTTTTGTACGCTTGTACCTCATACAATTGTTATGTATAAAGTAGATGAGTATTATAGTGCTGAGCATGATTCAGGTTTGCTTTGGGAAGATAAAGAACTAGCAATTCCATGGCCGGTAACAAACCCTATTTTGTCGGATAAGGACCGCATATTACCATTACTTCAGGGATATGAAGATAGTTTTTAAGTAGGAGAGTTGTTTATGAATATACTAGTAACAGGTGGAGCAGGATTTATTGGAAGTAATTTCATTCACTATATGTTAAAAAACTATGAAACATATAGAATTATTAATTACGATGCATTAACATATAGCGGGAATTTAAATAATGTAAAGTCAATTCAAGACAATCCTAACTATTCATTCATAAAGGGGAAGATCCAAAATGGAGAGCTGCTGGAGCATATTATTAATGAACGTGACGTGCAAATAATTGTAAATTTTGCAGCGGAATCACATGTGGATCGTAGCATTGAAAATCCTATTCCTTTTTATGATACGAATGTAATCGGGACAGTCACCTTATTAGAGTTAGTGAAAAAATATCCACATATTAAACTCGTGCAAGTATCAACAGATGAAGTGTACGGGTCTTTAGGGAAAACAGGGAAGTTTACCGAGGAAACCAAGTTAGCTCCAAATAGTCCATACTCTTCCAGTAAGGCGAGCGCTGACATGATAGCTTTATCTTATTATAAAACATATCAATTACCAGTCATAGTGACGCGTTGTTCCAATAACTATGGGCCGTATCAATATCCTGAGAAGTTAATTCCATTAATGGTTACGAATGCGCTGGAAGGAAAAAATCTACCGTTATATGGTGATGGATTAAATGTAAGAGATTGGTTACATGTAACGGATCATTGTAGCGCGATTGATGTTGTTTTGCATAAGGGGCGTTTAGGAGAAGTATATAATATAGGCGGAAATAACGAAAAAACAAATGTAGATGTTGTGGAACAAATTATTAATCTATTGGGAAAAACGAAAAAAGATATTGAATTTGTTACAGACCGTTTAGGTCACGATCGTCGTTATGCGATTGATGCACAAAAGATGAAGAATGAGTTTGATTGGGAACCGAAGTATACGTTTGAACAAGGGTTAAAAGAAACGGTGGAATGGTATGAAAACAATACGGAATGGTGGAGACGACTAAAAGAAAAGTAAGGGGCATGTAAATGAAAGAGCGGGTTATCATAACAGGAGCAAATGGTCAATTGGGAAAACAACTACAAGAAGAGTTGAATCCTGAAGAATATGATATATATCCATTTGATAAAAAGTTACTAGATGTAACAAATATATCCCGAATTCAGCAAGTGGTACAAGAAATAAGGCCACATATAATCATTCATTGTGCAGCGTATACGAAGGTTGATCATGCTGAGAAAGAACAAGATCTTGCTTATTTAATAAATGCGATAGGAGCTCGAAATGTAGCGGTTGCTTCACAATTAGTAGGGGCTAAGTTAGTTTATATTAGTACCGATTATGTATTTCAAGGGGACAGACCGGATGGATATGATGAATTTCATAATCCAGCGCCGATAAATATATACGGGGCCTCTAAGTTTGCGGGGGAGCAGTTCGTTAAAGAGCTACATAATAAATATTTTATCGTTCGTACATCGTGGCTATATGGTAAGTATGGAAATAATTTTGTGAAAACGATGATGCGATTAGGAAAAGAAAGAGAAGAAATATCTGTTGTAGCGGATCAAATCGGCTCTCCTACGTATGTGGCGGATTTAAATATGATTATTAATAAGCTCATTCATACTTCTTTATACGGTACGTATCACGTATCAAATAGAGGCTCATGTTCTTGGTTTGAATTTGCTCAAAAAATATTTTTATATGCAAATATGAAAGTGAATGTATTACCTGTTTCAACCGAAGAATTCGGATCGGCGGCAGCGAGACCGAAATATTCTATCTTTCAACATAACATGCTACGATTAAATGGTTTTTTAGAAATGCCTTCTTGGGAAGAAGGATTAGAGCGGTTTTTTATAGAAACAAAAAGTCATTAACGAATTTGAAGTTAATGACTTTTTTGTTTGCCTTTAAGAGGTTTTATGGTACTATTATTATAGTATCAGGTACTAATAACAAGTATAAGTATTTCTGGGAGGATATATCATGGAACTATTACAAGGGAAAACATTTGTTGTTATGGGCGTTGCGAACCAAAGAAGTATTGCATGGGGAATTGCTCGCTCTTTGCATAATGCAGGTGCAAAATTAATATTCACATTTGCAGGAGAACGTTTAGAAAGAAACGTTCGTGAATTAGCGGATACATTAGAAGGGCAAGAATCACTTGTATTACCTTGTGACGTAACGAATGATGAAGAACTTACAGCTTGCTTTGAAACGATTAAGCAAGAAGTTGGTACAATTCATGGTGTAGCACATTGTATTGCTTTTGCAAATCGTGACGATTTAAAAGGCGAATTTGTAGATACTTCTCGCGATGGATTTTTACTTGCACAAAATATTAGTGCATTCTCTTTAACAGCTGTAGCAAGAGAAGCGAAGAAAGTAATGACAGAAGGCGGAAATATTTTAACGTTAACATACCTTGGCGGCGAGCGTGTTGTGAAAAACTATAACGTTATGGGTGTTGCGAAAGCTTCATTAGAAGCTAGCGTGAAATATTTAGCGAATGATTTAGGACAACATGGCATTCGCGTTAACGCTATTTCTGCAGGACCAATTCGTACGTTATCTGCGAAAGGTGTAGGCGATTTTAACTCAATCTTAAGAGAAATCGAGGAGCGCGCACCACTTCGCCGCACAACAACTCCAGAAGAAGTTGGGGATACAGCAGTATTCTTATTCAGTGATTTAGCACGCGGAGTAACAGGTGAGAATATTCATGTTGATTCAGGATATCATATTTTAGGATAAATATGATATCGATTATAACTTTTTAAGGGCAGTCTCTATATAGTGAGACTGCCCTTTTGATGTTTTAGAGAAAGAAAGAATTTTAACGAAAGTTATTGCGTTAGGATGAATATAACTATAAGAGTACACGATTTATTCAACAGTAGAGGATAATCAGGCTTTTCCCTTTAGATTTAGTAAGTGTAAAGAGTCTTGGTGGACGTTAGCCTAATTTGTTCAATTAATAATTAAATAGGGAAAAATTCCTCGTTGATGAAAGATTCACTTTATGGAAGTGGGAGGGATGAGTGTGGAGAATAAAAATAAAGGCTCAACAGTTGGAAAACCGTTGCTATATATAACGCAAGTAAATTTAGAACTTGATACACTGAAAATAAAAAGAATTCTCCTTACAAACTTTGAAAATGATAATAGGCAGGAACAAGGTGATAGAGAGCAATCCAGTATAAGTAGTGCGGTGGAAGAAATGGTAATACAAAAAGAAATTGTGAACAAAGAGAAACAAGAGGAAGTGGAACAAATAGAAGTTGGAGAACAACGAAAGCAGGTGACGACAGTACCACATAATAAAGCATTTAAAGATATGAACAATGAAGAGAAAATTCATTTTTTATTAAATCGCCCTCATTACATTCCGAAAGTAAGATGTAGAATTAAAACAGCGACCGTCTCCTATGTAGGATCCATTATTTCGTACCGAAATGGTGTTGTATCAATTATGCCGCCAAATAGTATGAGAGATATTCGAGTATCTATAGAAGAGATAAAATCAATTGATATGGCTGTTTTTTAAATTATGTAAAGGTGGTAGATAGATTCTACCACCCCAATAGTTTTTTAGTTTACTTATTAAATAGTAACATCACGTAAGCACTGAATAGCACAGAAACAGCTTAAGTCAACGGTAATACAAGTATTTGTACCGCGTAAAGTTGAACTTGGTACATTTAAAAACGTACAAATTGGATTGTCACCAGGTGGAACAGGATCTCCGCCGATAGTTACAGTTAATACACGTAATACAGCACAGCTATCATCATCTACGCTCTCGACACGGAAAATCGGAGATGTACAGCTAGTAAGACTTCCTGATGGTGCAAATGCTTCAAAAACTTCTCCATTTTTTTTGTATAAAATAAAAGGACGTGTATTTGCTACTGATGAACTGCTGTGTGCTCCTAAAAATGGAATTTCGCAACCAGATCCGCATGTTGTAGTAGAACAATCTTGTAATTCATTGATAAATTTTACAACATCAGCTACGCAATGAGAAGAGCTATGGTGTTTATTTTCGTTACAACTCATTAATGTCACTCCTTATCTTCTTGTTTGTATTTACATTAATAAGATATTGGAGAAAAGGGGAATCGGTCACACTCTAAAGCGCTTTTTTTTTAAATAGGCTAAAGAAGGTAAGGGAAGGTGAAAGTATGCTATTTACAAGTTGGCTTTTATTTTTTATTTTCGCACTAGCTGCTTTTCGATTAACACGCCTTATCGTTTATGATAAAATTACTGGCTTTTTGCGAAGACCGTTTATTGAAGAATTAGAAATTACGGAACCTGACGGAAGTGTATCAACTTATACGAAGGTGAAAGGAAAAGGGCTCAGGAAGTGGATTGGAGAATTATTAAGTTGTTATTGGTGTACAGGTGTATGGGTTAGTGCTTTTTTATTAGTCTTATATAATTGGATTCAAATTGTTGCAGAGCCATTACTAGCAGTATTAGCTATTGCAGGAGCAGCAGCAATTATTGAAACAATTACAGGATATTTTATGGAAGAATAATAAATTTTCATGTTAGAGAAAGCGGAGTTTAAAAGGATGAGGGAACGGAAATAAGGAGTTGTTCATATAGTAAATAGACAGAATTGAGAGTAGAGGAGATGTTTGCTGTGAGCAATAATCCAAGGCCAAATTCATATGACCTTCAGCAGTGGTACTACCTACAGCAACAGCAACAAGAACAACAACAGGCATATCAAGAACAATTACAGCAACAAGGCTTTGTGAAGAAAAAGGGATGTAATTGTGGCAAGAAGAAAAATACAATAAAACAATATGAAGAATGAAACACTCATGTTAATGTGAGTGTTTTTCATTTAATAATTAAAAGTGGTATCTCAAATAAGAAATACCACTTTTAGTTAATCAATTTGTACGACTGTTAATGCAGCAGCGCGAATATCTACAATACCTTCTAATTCAACCGGTACGATTTGAATGAAATTACCAGGGTTTAAGTTAATGAGAACAGTACCACTGGAAACTTCTACTTCACCAGTACCAATAACGTTAGAGCGTACTGCTGTACCAGATCCAGGAATAACATTCTGCGGCGTATTTAATGATAAGAAAAAACGAGCCGCTGATGGTATAAAATTAGGATCATTAAAGTTTATTGATAATGTATAGCTGATTTGATAAATACCAGTTCTTTGGATTTTAATGCCATTTCCTACACTTACTGTATCATTTATTACTGGAACAGTGAGATCTGGATTTGAACTTGTACTAGGTAATAATAGTGGTGTGAATAATGAAGCGAATTGAGGGGCGAGAGCGTTGAATGCAAAGCCGAAAGCTGGCAATGTACTAACGGCTTTTGCGTTGCAATCAATTTTATTAAATTTATATTTATCAGAAGAGAGCATGTTTTTCACTCCTTTATTTCTTCTACTTTTATTCAATGAAAGGGATAAGTTCTTTGTTCTAGACAAGTTCCTAATTTTATAAAAAATATATTAGTACCTTTTAAGCATGGATTGGGTGGCAGAAATTTCTGCCACCCAATCCATGCTTAAATCATTATTCAGTTTTAAATCGTAACATCACGTAAGCATTGAATAGCGCAGAAACAGCTTAAATCAACAGTAATACAAGAATTCGTTCCCCTTAAAGTTGCAGTTGGAACATTTAAAAACGTGCAAATTGGATTATCGCCAGGTGATATAGGATCTCCGCCTATAGTTACGGTTAGTACACGTAATACAGCACAGCCATCATCATCTATGCTTTCAACTCGGAAAATAGGAGAGGTACAACTAGTAAGGCTTCCTGAAGGCGCGAATGCTTCAAAAAGTGTTCCAGCTTTTGTGTATAAAATAAAAGGACGTGTATTCGCTACTGATGCGCTGTTATGTGCTCCTAAAAATGGAACTTCGCAACCCGATCCACATGTTGTGGTTGCACATTCTTGTAGTTCATGTATAAAACGAACGACATTAGATACACAGTTGAAATCACAATCATGGTGATGATGATCTTCATTACAATTGCAGCTCATTATGTTCACTCCTTATCGTGAGTTCTGACATACACTATTACAATATGAACGGGATATGGTTGATATTACGTTAATTCTCAGGATAGAAACAGGGAATTTATATAGAGGGGATGTACATATCGTGATATGGAAAAAAGACATCCTTATTTAGCGGATGTCTTTTCAGGTAAATCTTTTCGCGTAGTATATAAAAAACGAGATATATCTAGTTTCTTTCCTCTGAAAAATTGCGGGGAGGAAATGTAAAGTTCTTCTTTAGCACGCGTAATTGCGACATAGAGTAATCGTCGTTCTTCTTCTAATGCTTCAGAAGTCTCCGTCACACGGTCATTGGCATCTTTTAAAGAAGAAGTATGCGGCAGTATGCCATCGCTTGCACCGAGTAAGAAGACGCATGGAAACTCAAGGCCTTTCGCGTTATGAATCGACATAAGCGATACGGCATCTTTTTGCGGCATTGTTTTTAATGCTTCCATTTCTTTTTGACCTTGAATGGCCTCATTAATAAATTGTAAGTAAGCTGAAATATCCGTAAAGCGAGTTGCTGATTCCATTAATTCTTCTAACATCTCTTCTTGTATGTCCTTATGCATCGTAAAGGAAGAACGATCATTACTTTGTAAGTACTCTAAATACTTTCCTTTACCATGAATAATTTCTTTCAATGCTTTTTTCGGTTCAAGTTCTTTTATAAACTTAATAAAATCGATTCGCTCATTTACTTTTTTAACTTGAAAAGGTTTCAAGCTTGGGTTTAGTAATAGAAAATGAAGAAGAGAAGGGAAACGGCCCTCACCATATTTCCATTGTTCACGTTCAATAAATGAAATGCACTCATCACGGCCAATATACATTGTTGGTAATATATTTGAAAGTGATTCGAGGCGGAACGGTTCTAGCACGAGTCGTAAGTGATCTAATACGGGCCTAATTAAAGAATGCTCGTAGAACGATTGGCTCGCTCCATGTTTAATAAATGGAATCTTATGAATTGTAAGCTGATCAAGTAAAGAACGGCTTACAGAATGTGTACGATATAATAAACAAAAATCTTTATAATTTCGTTCACCACTATCTACTTTTTCCTGAATGAGTTGCAAAATTTGATTTGCTTCATCAAGAGTTGTCGCAGGTCGTGCATAAAACGGCTGCATGCCATCGTTACGAACAGAATATAGCTCTTTATCAAAACGTTCTTGATTGAGCTTAATAACTTCATTTCCAAGTCCGACGATAAATGGATTAGATCGATAATTCGTATTAAGTGCGATAATCGTTGTATTATCAAATTCCTTTGGAAAAGATAAAATAATTTGGTGACTTGCCCCTCGCCAGCCGTAAATCGCTTGATCGTCATCACCTGCGATAAATAAATTATTTCTTGGCGTGGCTAACAATTTTACAATTTCATATTGTGCATACGACGTATCTTGAAACTCATCTACTTCAATGTAATGAAAACGCTCTTGTAATTGAGTAAGCAGGGGAGCGTTATTTTCTAACAGATAATACATTTCTAATAAGATGTCGTCAAAATCGATATAATTGTACCGTTGTTTTACCTCTTCGAAACGTTCGTATACTTCTTTGAACTCTTGTTCAACCGGTGTTTTCGCTTTTACATCTTTCGGACGATTCAATTTGTTTTTCTCAAGTGAAATCATAGCGAGTATCGTTTCGGCATCATAAGCGTCTTTTAAGCGTAATTCTTTCAAAATTTTCTTTATCATAATTTGTTTATGTTTTTCATTTGCTAAAATTTGCTGATTATATCCTTGACTACGAAGCAATTTTAAAAAGACAGAGTGGAATGTACCAGCAACGACATAGCTACTTGCGGCATGATTCATACCAGGTAAATTCGCTACACGGCTTCGAATTTCTTCAGCTGCTTTTTGTGTAAACGTCAGCAGCAAAATATTTCGTGGATGAACATGTTTTACATTAACTAAATAACCAACGCGAGTTGTTAAAACAGATGTTTTACCACTTCCAGCACCAGCTAGTGTAAGGACAGGTCCTTCTGTCGTTTGCACTGCTTCTAACTGTTTTTCATTTAAATAAACACCTTGCTGTTCTAAAGCGCGGAAATACGCCGCATCTGCATCTTCTTCCATAATTAAATGGGTAGATGTTTTCGGAATATGATACGTCGCTTGCGGAATACCAGCGTGTGTTAACGGTTTTTGTGAAAATTTTTCTTGTGTCATATATTCACCTTCAAAACTATAGCATCAACATTTAACTTTAGCGGAAGAAAAAGAAAATAGCAATGTAAAAAACAGGAGGGGCTACCTCCTGCTACAAAATTACAATTCTTTTATCATTACGACGTGCGGGATATTTGCTTCCATAAATACATCAGAAGCCGTCACGTATCCTAGCTTTTTATAGAAAACTTCAGCATGTGTTTGAGCATGGAGTTTTAATTTTGGTAGAGACTCTTCTTTAGCATGCGCTTCAAGTGCATCCATAATGATTTTGCCAATACCTTTTTGGCGATGGGAGGCCAGTACGCAAATGCGTTCCATTTTTCCAACTCCATCAACAATGCGAAAGCGGCCCGCACCGACTGGAATGTCATTGTCATATACAACAACGTGCACCGAAGTATCTTCAAATTCATCATATTCTTCTTCAGAAGAAACACGTTGTTCTTCTACAAAAACCTGTTTACGTACAGAGAATGCATCACTTAGCTGCTCGTCTGTTTGTACGATTTGTGCGTGCAAATTAGTTGCTCCCCTTTCCAAGGTGGAATGTTTCATGTACAGTCCATGTTCCGTTTTCTAATTGATATAGAAGGTGGAAACGATCGATTGGTTGCTCATAATAGAAATCTTTCATACGTAATCGACCTAATACATCAGCGTGCTCTGCATCTGACAGGCTTTGACCGATTGTTAAATGAGGTACGAAAGAGTACTCGCGCTCTTGTGTAAAGAATCCATTATGCATTTCTTCATTTAAGAAAGTAAGTTCAGGTGTTTTTTCTACTTTAAAATAAAGAACATTATTAACAGGTGCGAATGAACCAACTTTTCCAACATGAAGGGTGAAAGGGTTCGTTTTGTTTGCGATTGTATGTAACTCATTCACAATCGATTCTAATTGTTCATCTTGCGTTTCAAAGGGTGTTTTCAATGTAATATGTGGCGGAACTAATGCGTAATGTGGATCATAACGTTTACGCAATCCGTTTGCTTTATCTTGAATCATTTTTGATGGAAAAATTACAATTCCTAATTTCATGTTCCAATTCCTCCCTTTGCAAGTCTAGTTAGATTTTGAGAATAAATCTCTTTATCTATTATATCAAATTATTCTGAATATCGCTCTCTATTATTTCATTGATAGAATATGAGAAAATGCTTTCGGTAAATCTGCTTGCCAATATTTCCATGTGTGATTCCCTTCAAACTCTTCATAATGCGTGATGAAATTTCTATCTGTAAGAAGAGTATTTAGCTCACGGTTCGGTTCTACGAAATCAGATACTTGTCCATCTGTGCGCTTGACAGCTGTTTCTTCTGTCCCAATGACATGATAAAGTTCTAACGCCCCTGGATTTTTAAAGTCTCTTGCTAAGTTCATCACTGTTTCATCAACAAATGGTGACTGCATAACGACTTTACCGAATGTATGCGGATACATAAGTGCAGTCATAAAGGAAACTGTACCGCCAAGAGAATCTCCAATTAAAACGCGTCCTTTACCCATTTGATACGTTGGATAATTTTCATCAATATATGGAGCAAGCTCATGAGCAAGGAAACGAATGTAAGCAGCATTCTTTACATCGCTCGGGAAATATTTTTCCTTACGATCGTGTACATTTTTATATGGAATGCCGACAATAATTGTACGGTCGATTTCTTCAGTTTCACGAAGACGCTCAATTACACGGTGCGCTTTACCAAGCTGAAAATAATCTCTACCATCTTGTGCAATAACAACTGTATGCTTATGGAGAGGTGTGTAATTTACTGGTAAATAAACAAGAAGTGTAAGTTCCTCTTGAAGTGATGTACTAAAAAATGAAATTTCTTCAATTCTCCCTATTGTTTGATTCATGTAGATCCCCCTAAATAAAAATTTACTGTAATGATTGTAAGAGCGACGCTTGTAGTGAAAAGGAAAGAAATAATCACTAATAGGTGCCTTAATTTCTATTTTACCATAATGGTACGAAGAATCTAAAAAATTAGTATTTAAGTTATGAAAGAAAACGGATATAATGAAGTGGGATTTTTTACAGGTGAGAGGGGAGACAGGATTTGAAACAAGAAAGATCAATCGCACTACCATTAGCAATTTCCATTATAGCCATTTCATTCGCAGCTGTTTTTGTAAAGATGTCCTCAGCACCATCTTCAATTTTAAGTATGTATCGATTATGGATTATCGTACTTATTATGCTGCCTATCGTTTGGAAAAAACGGGAAGAGTTTAGTAAGATTCAAATAAAAGATTGGGGATTTTTAATTGGATCTGGTTTCTTTTTAGCACTTCATTTTCTTTTATGGTTTGAATCCTTAAAGCATACGACAGTAGCAAGTTCGACGATTATTTTAGCGCTACAACCTATCGTATCTTTAGTTGGAGGTTTTTTTCTATTTAAAGAAAGAACAACCTATTCAGCAATTGCGACGATGGGAATTGCGATACTAGGCGTAATGTGTATTGGCTGGGGAGATTTAGGGCTAAGTGAGCAAGCAATTTATGGGGATATATTATCCTTTTTAAGTGTAATAGCAGTTGTCGGTTATTTATTTATCGGACAAACGACAGTAAAGAAAGTATCGCATTGGATTTATAGTTTCACTGTATTTGCCTTCGCTGGTATATTTATAGCGATTTATAACGTTATACTTCAAGTGCCATTTACAGGCTATACGAAGTGGGATTGGAGTATTTTTCTTTTACTTGCGATTGTACCGACAGTGTCACACGTCATTAATAATTGGTTATTAAACTACGTAAATGCAACAACAATTTCAATGAGTATTCTAGGGGAACCAGTTGGGGCATCTATACTAGCGTTCTTCTTACTTGGAGAAAAATTAAACGCAATGCAAATTATCGGTAGCATGCTCGTATTGTTTGGTGTATCTGTTTTCTTACTACAGCAACAAAAGCGAACAGCAAAAAATGTAGTAAACAAACCGGTGTATACACAGGAATTATAATGTTAGGGGAGAAAAGAGAAGTTGTGATACTTCTCTTTTTGTTTTATAGAAATTTAAGTGAGGAAGGGGGAGAGAAATGGAAGAGATATTAAAGAAGTATATGAAGAGTTTTACAACATTAAGTGAAGAAGAGCAGCAACTGATCCTCAGTGAATTACAAATTGAAGAATATAAAAAAGGAACAGTGCTCCTAAGACAAGGAGATGTTCCGTCTAAATGTTATTTTGTATTAAAAGGATGCGTGAGGCAGCACTGTATAGATGAAGCAGGGAGAGAGGTTACATCAAATTTTTATACAGAAGAACAAGCAATCGCAAATTTCAATCATCATAAACAAGATAAATCATCCCCACATACGTTAACGTGTTTAGAAGACTGTATAGTAGTAGTTGGCGATCTGTATAGTGAAAAGGACATGTATAAGAAATATTCACAGTTAGAAGAAATGACGCGCCAAATGATTGAATACAATTTTGGTGAAGTACAAGAAGAACTTACATTATTTATTGCATCGACACCAGAAGAGCGCTACAAATCATTATTACAAAAACGCCCGCATTTAATTCATCGTGTTCCTCAATATCAATTGGCAAGTTATCTAGGTATTACGCCAGAATCATTAAGCAGAATTAAGAAACGACTCAAACAGTAGAGTTTTTTCCACCTCTAAGCAATAGCCATATACTAAATCCTAGTTCACCTGCGATCATCGGTAGTTGAAAGACAACGTTAAGAATGGAAATAATCGCATCATATTGTGAAAACATCGTATTCATTACGTTAATGATGATATAGCCGATTGCAGCAATGAGCAGTAATATACTAATAGTTTTCGGTATGTTTGTAGATTGAAAGGTTACGTATCCTAAGGTGAGAAGATGTAAACCGAAAATGATTAATCCTACAGACCAAATGTATTCAAAAGCTTCTAGAAATAACATTGTATATGCTTCTAGAAATAACATTGTATATGCTTCTGGATTAGCAACTGTACTTTTTGAAAGAAGTAATACAAATGTTAAATTGAATATAGCAATCCCAAGTATAGCTGTATACATAAGACGAAGACAGGCAGCTAGTAATGAAAGACTAGTATGAATCGGTTTTAGAAAGAAATAAAGAGCCCACGAGGCAATAATATCCGTAATGAAAATGATAATCCAACCAAAGATTTCTGCTTTGAAAAGTGAACTTGAAGTTTGAATATTATGGAGTGTCGTGCTCGCATCTCCTTGTACAACGAGATTTCCGTGAACAAAACCGTAAAAAAAAAATGCAGCGAATGCCATAATGAGAAGAGAAGTACCAGCAAATAAGGCAAACTTTCGTTCATTCATATGTCGTCCTCCTATTTCAATATTACTTTTATTTTAATAAGAGAAGGAGGGGAATTCATTGACTTAAATCAAGAGAGGAGGGAGCGTAATGGAATTTCCATCAAAAAAAGATGCGTGGTTATATCCAATCTTTTTCATTGTTTTAGGCACATGTTTCGCTCCAATTTTTGCAGGGAGAGAATACTTTCTCTTATTTTTTACAATTCCATTAGCTATACTGTTTAGTTGGAGTTGGTTTTCAACAAAATATATTGTAGGGGAAGAAGAGATTACTATTAGATCTGGTTTCGTTAAAAAACGTATTCTTATAAGGGATATAAAGCGAATTTCAGATACGAAAAATCCAATCGCAGCTCATGCACTATCATTCGATCGATTTGAAATTCTATACGGATCATATGAAACAGAACTTATTTCTCCAAGAAATAAAGAAGAATTTATTTTGTTGTTAAAAAGAAAAAATCCTGGAATTGAAATAAATTAAGAGAGTGGATTCATATCCACTCTCTTTATGTCACTTTGGATTTGTCATATAAGGTTGTACGTGAACGACACATAAGTCGCGGAATTTTCCTTCAGCAGTTGTGACAATTACGACTGCTCTTCCTGCACTTTTTCCAGTAATCGTTACCGTATCACCTTTTGGATATATTGTGATGACATCAGAATTCATATTTGTCCAAATAAGCTCTTGGTTCGTCGCTTGCATTGGCAAAACGGAAGCTGATAACTCAGTACTTTGCCCAGTTTTTATTTTTAACTTATTTTTTCCCATATGAACACCGATAACTGAAATAACAGAAGGAGCAATTGAAATTTTGGGCGGATTAGGTTGAATGTTTAAACAAGAAGCAGAAGTATTTGTGATAGGTGAAAATTTTCTTATATGCTTTTGCTGGAAAGCTGCTAACATTGGTGGAGTCCCCTTTCTGTATAGGTGTCGATACTAATAATATAAAGGAAGAATGTTATAGTAAATTTAACGAAACATAAAGAAATTGTTAAATTTGAGAAGAATATTGTCGAAATGCGGTAAAAAGAAAGCTCTGCTGTTATCGTAACAGCAGAGCTTTCTTTTTATAGATTATGACTATGTTGGTTTTCAAAATTCTCAAATTGCTCTTCAACTTCTTTTGAAGGTTTAGTTAGTAAACTAACAATTATGATCACTATTAAACTAATAGCGAAACCAGGAATCATTTCATATAAGAAATCTTTTAAGAATTTAAACTGTGTCCATATAATAACAGTAGCAGCACCAGAGATCATACCAGCAAGCGCGCCCCACTTCGTCATACGTTTCCAATATAAGCTTAATAAAATGGCAGGTCCAAATGAAGAACCAAATCCAGCCCAAGCATATCCAACAAGAGCTAAAATCGTATCATTTTGTTTAAGCGCTAATGCACACCCAATTAAAGCAATACCAAGAACAGCCATACGACCGACAAATACAAGTTCTTTATCAGAAGCATCGCGCTTAAAGAATGTTCTATATAAGTCTTCTGTTACTGCACTTGAAGTAACGAGAAGTTGAGAAGAGATTGTACTCATAATAGCTGCTAAAATAGCCGCTAATAAAAATCCAGTAATAAGCGGATGGAATAAAATACTGCCAAGTTCAACGAAAATCGTTTCTGGGTCAGAAAGTTTTAAACCCGCTTTTGAATAGTATGCGATACCGATAAGACCAGTAAACATAGCTCCGACAACAGAGAAAATCATCCAGCTCATACCGATTCGGCGTGCGCTTTTAATTTCTTTTACAGACGAAATTGCCATAAAGCGTACGATAATATGAGGTTGTCCAACATAACCAAGGCCCCATGCGAATAATGAAATAATGCCTAATACAGAAGTGCCTTTAAAAATATCTAATAATGTTGGATCGATAGATCTAATAGTGTCAAATGCTGGACCAAGTCCGTTTACATGCATAATTGTTACGATTGGAACAAGAATAAGAGCGACTACCATAATGATTCCTTGTACGAAGTCTGTCCAACTTACAGCTAAAAATCCACCAAATAATGTGTAAGCTACGACAACACTTCCAACGATAAGAAGGCCAACATGGTAATTGAGTCCAAATGAATTTTCGAATAATACAGCGCCGGAAACAAATCCTGAAGCTACATAAAATGTGAAAAAAATCATAATAACAAGTCCAGATACGAGGCGTAGCATATGAGATTTGTCGTGGAAACGGTGTTCTAAAAATTCTGGAATAGTAATAGAGTTGTTTGCAATTTCTGAGTAGGTACGTAAGCGAGGAGCGACATAGATCCAGTTTGCGTATGCGCCAAGTGTTAGGCCAATCGCAATCCAGCTACTACTTAATCCAACGCTAAACATTGCACCGGGTAAGCCCATTAAAAGCCAACCGCTCATATCAGCTGCTCCAGCACTTAATGCTGTTACTGCGGGGCCTAGTGTACGCCCGCCAAGCATATAATCTGTTAAGTTGGACGTTCGTTTATAGGCAAAATAGCCGATAACTAGCATCCCGAGCATGTAAATAGAGATAGAAGTTAAAATTAACATCTGCGTACTCATGTAGTTCCCCTTCCTTTTGTCATGTCTTTTGATGCATTTTGCATATTTATAATCTATCATGATTATTCAGAAAAATCCATGCGCAAATAAGAATTTTCTGAAATTTAAGCGTTTTTTGACATCTCTTTACTTTTGGGATATATAACTTTCTGGCAAAAAACCTTAATTTTAATAGAGTATTTATTATTTTTACATAAAAACAGGTTGTTTTGTCAATATAATATCGAATGAAGAAATAATATTTTT